>NZ_JAAOQS010000054.1:0-60134 GCF_011603105.1 Rhodococcus sp. A14
CGGTGATGATCTCGGCCAACTCGCCTTTGCGGGCGTTGAGCAGTTCCCGGAAGTTGAAGATCACCTGGGTGCGCTTGGCGAGGGAGGTGTCGCGCCAGGCGGGGAACGCGGCGGCGGCGGCGTCGATGACGGCGCGGGCGTCCTCGACGCCGGCGAGGGCGACCTGACCGGTGACGGCACCGGTCGCCGGGTTGGTGACCGGGGCGGTGTTGCCGCTGGTACCGGCGAAACCCTTGCCGTCGGACCAGTGTGGGATTTCGCGAGTGATGTTGGTGCTCATGTGTTGTCCTTTCACCGCGTGCGCGCGATGTAATCCTTCATGGTCTTCAGTTGGTAGCGGGAGACGTCGTGAGCGTTCTCGTCTTCGGCGAAAACGCTGGACACCATCACGGTGTCGGGTTTGTCGTAGAAGCCGAGTTCGCCGAGCCCGCCGAAGAATTCGTCCCAGTCGAGGTCGCCGTCACCGATCTTGAGGTGCTGGTGCACACGCACCGGGTTGCCGGGCGGGTTGGTGATGTACCGCAGTCCGTGGGAGCGGTGGTGATCCATCGTGTCCGCGACGTGGACGAGCCGCAGCATGTCGCCGGCCGCCCGCATGATCTCGAGCATGCCGGCGCCCATGTGGTACGAGTGGCACGCGACGTACACCAGTCCGAAGTTCTTCGAGTTGATGCCGCGGATCATCCGGATGGCGTCCAGACCGTTCTCCACGAAATCGTCGGGGTGCGGGTCGATGCGTACGTCGATGCCTTCACGCTCGATGATGGGGACGAGTTCCTCCATCGACCGGTAGAAGGCGCGCTCCGACTCCTCCGCCTTCTCCGGGCGACCGCTGAACTCGGTGTTCATCACGTTCACACCGAGGTCGACGGAGATCTGAATGGCGCGCTTCCAGTACCGCACCGCCGCCTCGCGGGCGTCCTCGTCCGGGCCGGACCACCGCAGGACCGGCAACACGGAGGCGATTCCGACGCCCGCGTCGCTGCAGGACTTGCGGAACTGCCGGACCAGCTCGTCGTCGGCCTTCGGGTGGTTGAAGAACGGAATCATGTCGCGATGCGGGGTGAGCTGCAGGTGTTCGAAGCCGAGTTCGGCAACCACGGCCGGCAGTTCGAGGAGCGAGTAGTCGTGGTGGAACGGGGTGGGATCGAGTGCAATCTTCATCGTGATCAGGCTCCCGGAATGGAGGAACGGTCGACCATGTCGACGGCCACGCGCTCGCCGGTCTCGAGCGACTGCACGCCGGCGGCGCACACGGCGGCGGCGGCATAGCCGTCCCACGCGCCGGGTCCGTCGACGTAGCTGCCGGTCTCCGCGCCCGTGCGGGCGGCGTTCACCCAGCGCTGGATCTCGACGTCGTAGGCCTGGCCGAAGCGTTCCTTGAACGACGGGGTGATCTCCCCGCCCCACGCTCCGGCGCCCGAGCGGCCGTCGCCCGCGCCGGTGCCGTACTTGCGGACGAGCCCGACATCGAGCCCGATGAACGCCGAACCCTTCTCGGCGACGATCTCGGTGCGAACCTCGTAGGCGACACCGGTGGTCACGAAGACCTCGACGTCCACGTGGCGACCGGACTCGGTGGTGAAGAACGCGATCTGAGGATCCTGAAGTCCTTCGGGCGCACCGGGGTTCGCGGCGGGCCGGAGGATCTGTACCGAGGTGATCTCCTCGTCGAACAGGAATCGGGTGACGTCCACCTCGTGGACCAGCGAGTCCTTGACGATCATCGAGCTGTCGAAGCTCGGCGGCACGGCGGGGTTGCGGTGCACGCAGTGGGCGAGGAGCACCTGCCCGAACACGCCGTCGTCGATGAGCGACTTCAGCTGCTCGTACTCGTGGTCGAAACGTCGCATGAAGCCGACCTGGATCAGCTTCTTACCGAGCTCGGCTTCGCGCTTGACGATCTCGAGGGACGTGGCGACGTCGGTGGTCAGCGGCTTCTCGCACATCACCGGCTTGCCGTGCTCGAGGCAGGCGAGGAGCTGCTTCTCGTGCGTCGGGCCGGGGGTGGCCAGGACGACGGCGTCGACACCCGGGTCGGCGATCGCGTCGAGCGGGTCGCCGATCACCCGGCAGCCGGGGATCCCGGCCGCGATCTGCTCGGCCTTCTCGATGAAGTAATCGTTGACGACGGCGACCGTGGCGCCCTTGATGCGTTCGGTGATGCGTGCGACGTGGTCGGCGCCCATCATTCCGACACCCAGGACGGCGATGCGCAGGTCGTTGCTTCCGGACATAGCTGACTAGCTCCTGACGTGATCGGTTAGACGAACTTGACGGACGGGATCCCGCAGGACCCCAGGTACTTACGGGTGCGCTGGGCGATCGGCAACGGAACGTCCACGGCGCAGGGGTAGAGATCCTGCTCGACGATCGCGAACACGTCGATGTCGAGCTTCTCGATCGCGGCGAGCAGCGGCGGCAGGTCGGGAATGCCGAGCGGCGGCTCGATCATCGCGCCGAGCTTGACGGCCTCGCCGAAAGGCAGGTCCTCGGCCTCGACCTTGGCGCGGACCTCGGGATCGACCTGCTTGAGGTGCAGGTAGCCGATCCGCTCGGGGGCGCGCTCGATGATCGCGAGGTTGTCGCCGCCGCAGTAGCTGATGTGGCCGGTGTCGAGGCACAGGTTCACGTACTCGCTGTCGGTGCCGTCGAGGAAGCGGTACACATTCTCCTCGGTGTCGACGTGGCTGTCCGCGTGCGGGTGGTACTGCGCCTTCACTCCGTACTGCTCGAACATCTTCTTGCCCAGCTCGTTCATGCCGCCGGTCTTCTTCTTCCACTGCTCCGCGGTGAGATTGCGGTCCTCGAGCACCTCGCCGCTGCTCGGGTCGCGCCACATCTCCGGGATCACGACCACATGCTTGCCGCCGACGGCGGCGGTCAGCTTCGCGACGTCCTCGATCTGGGTCCACACGGCATCCCAGGAGCCGTCCTGGTGGAGGTGCTCGAACACGGTGCCGGCCGACAGCTTCAGATTGTGGGCCGCGAGTTCGTCACGGAGTTGCTGCGGGTCGGTGGGCAGGTAGCCGTACGGCCCCAGCTCGATCCACTCGTAACCGGATGCGGAGACCTCGTCGAGGAACCGACCGTACGGGGTCTGCTGGGGGTCTTCGGGGAACCAGACGCCCCAGGAGTCGGGGGCGGATCCGACGCGAATGACGCTCATCGGAATTCCTTTCGAGAAAGTGTGTCGGAGGGGTCAGTTGCCGGACGGGCGAAGGAACGGACGCTGGATCTTCTTCCACTGCGCGTACGTCTCGTAGGCGGCCCGGGTGGAGTCGAGCGTGCTGGTCGCGCTGACCGGCACGTCCCACCAGGATTCGCTGTCCGGGGCCGCGATGCGGGGGTCCGTCTCGACGTGGATGACGGTGGTGTTGTCGCTGGCCTTCGCCAGCTTGACCGCGTCGGCGAACTCGGAGGCCGTGTTCGCGCGGATCACGTCGGCGCCGAGGCTGGCGGCGTTGGCCGCCAGATCGACGGGCAGGATGTCGCCGTCGAGCCGGCCGGAGTCGCCGCGGTAGCGGTAGTCGGTGCCGAACCGCTGAGAGCCCAGCGACTCCGACAGCGACCCGATGGACGCGAACCCGTGATTCTGCACGAGGACCACGATGACCTTCACGTTCTCCTGCACGGCCGTGACGAGTTCGGTGGCCATCATCAGGTACGAGCCGTCACCGACCATGATGAACACGTCGCGGTCGGGGCAGGCCATCTTGGCGCCGATGCCGCCGGCAATCTCGTAGCCCATGCACGAGAAGCCGTACTCGACGTGGTAGCCCTTGGGGTCGCGGGTACGCCACAGCTTGTGCAGGTCGCCGGGCATGGAGCCGGCGGCGCACACGACGACGTCCCGCGGATCCGACAGCGTGTTGGCGAGACCGATGACCTGGTTCTGGTTCAAGCCGAGCGAGTCGTCGTCGATCTTGTAGACCGCGTCGACCGTGGACTCCCAGTGGTCCGCGAGTTCGGTTGTACGCGAGCGGTACTCGCCGGAAACCTGGTAGTCGCGCAGTGCCACGGCGAGTGCCTCGAGCGCCTCGCGGGCGTCTGCGACGACGCTGACGCCGCCTTGCTTCACCGAGTCGATCGACGCGACGTTGATGTTGACGAACCGCACGTCGGGGTTGTTGAACGCGGTCCGCGACGCCGTGGTGAAGTCGCTGTAGCGGGTGCCGATGCCGATGATCACATCGGCCTCGGTGGCGAGCGCGTTGGCCGCCGTGGTGCCGGTCGAGCCGATCGCGCCGACCGACTGCGGGTGGTCGTAGGGCAGTGAACCCTTGCCGGCCTGACTCTGACCGACCGGAATTCCGGTCGCCTCGGCGAACGAGGCCAGTGTCTCGGTGGCGCCCGAGTAGATCAGGCCACCGCCCGCGACGATCAGCGGCTTCTTCGCCGTCCGGATCACGTCCGCGGCCCGCTCGATCACCGACTTCTCGGGGAGCGGCCGGGCCAGGTGCCACGTGCGCTCCGCGAACAGCGACTCCGGCCAGTCGAAAGCCTCCGCCTGCACGTCCTGCGGAATGGCGACGGTGGCCGCACCCGTCTCGACGGGGTCGGTCAGCACGCGCATCGCGCAGAGCAGCGCCGAAGGCAACTGCTCCGGCCGCCACACCCGGTCGAAGTAGCGCGACAGCGGTTTGAACGCGTCGTTGACGGTGACGTCGCCGCTCGAGGGCAGTTCGAGTTCCTGCAGCACCGGTGCGCTCGCGCGGGTGGCGAACGTGTCGGCGGGCAGGAGCAGGACGGGCAGCCGGTTGATGGTGGCGAGCGCCGCGCCGGTCAGCATGTTGGTCGAGCCGGGGCCGACGCTGGCCGACACCGCCCACGTCTGCAGGCGATCCTTCTGGCGTGCGTACGCGACCGCGCTGTGCACCATCGCCTGCTCGTTACGCCCGAGGACGTACGGCAGTTCGGATTCGGTCCCGGCTTCGACCGCGTCGATCTCGGCCTGCAGCAGTGCCTGACCGAGTCCGGCGACGTTGCCGTGGCCGAAGATGCCGAAGCATCCGGCGAAGAACTTGGTGCGTTCGCCGTCCCGCTCGACGTACTGGTTGGCGAGGAATCGGATGGTTGCCTGAGCCACCGTGAGGTGGACGGTGCCCTCGGCGTTGGGGTTCTTGCTCGCCGACATCGGCGCGGTGGACACCACGGTCATGCTCCTTCGGACGGTGCGTGGAGGGGGAGGCGGGGATCGACGGTCTGGTGTTCCCAGCTGCCGCGCAGCCAGGTGTGGGCCGGGTCGTCGCAGATGTTCCAGGCGCGGTCTTCGCCGGGCCCGGCCATGACGTTCAGGTAGTACATGTGATGTCCGGGGGCGGCGATCGACGGTCCGTGATAGCCGTGCGGCACGAGCACCACATCACCGGAGCGCACCTCCTCGAGCACCTCGATGGGCCGCTCGGGAGTGCCGTACACGCGATGGTAGCCGAATCCGGTTCCGCCGAAATCCACTGCGGTGGAATTTGCTTCGGCGATTTCGAAGTAGTAGATCTCCTCGAGCTGCGACTCGACGTCGCGGTTCTCGTCGTGCTTGTGGCTCGGGTACGACGACCAGTTGCCGCCGGGAGTGACGACCTCGCACGCGATGATCGAATCGGCCTCGAAGCGATCGGCGGTGCCGAAGTTGTGCACCTGGCGGCTGCAGTTGCCCGCGCCGCGCAGTTCGACGGAGATGTCGGCTGCCGGGACGTACCGGAACGGGAACTTCTGCCGCGCGCGGGCCCCGCACAGGGCGAATCGTCCACCGGTCGCGCTCGTCACCGTGTAGGCCGAATCCCGGCCCACGTAGGCGAAGTCGCTCGGTCCGTCGAACACGGATCGCCGCCCGGTGAGGGCGAACTCGGTGCCCTCGCTCGACACCGCCGCGGACCCGGCCAGTGGCACGACGATGATCTCGTCGTCACCGGACGCGAGTTCGGCCGAGCCACCGGGGGCCAGGGTGAGCACCCGCAGACTCGATTCGGTCCAGCCCGCCGATTCGGGGGTGACCTCGAGGTCGAACGGCCCGGTGGCCGCGGAACCGATCGGCACGTAGTACTTGCTGTTCATCGTGGGCCTCTCCGGTGTGCGTCAGTGAACGAGGGATACGGCGGTGTCGACCGCGGCGGCGACGTCCTCGTCCCGCGGGTACAGCAGGGTGCGTCCGACGATCAGGCCGCGGACCGACGGCAGCGCGAGGGCCTTGGCCCAGCTCGCGAACGTTTCCTCGGGGGCTGTCTGCGGGTCTCCGCCGAGCAGTAGCGTCGGAAGCGTCGTCGCGTCCATGACGCGTTCCATCTCGTCGACCACCGGAAGCTTCATCCAGGTGTACGCGGACGTGGAGCCCAGGCCCTGGCTGATATGGATCGACTTGATCACGGCGTCGGCGCCGAGATCGTTCTTGACCTTGCCGTCGACCCGTCGCGACAGGAACGGTTCCACCATGGCCATCAGTCCGGCCTCGGCGAGCGAATCGACCGCCTGGGCGCACGCGGTGAGGGTGGAGAGCGTTCCGGGATCGTTGAGATCGATGCGGCACAGCATCTTTCCGCCGTTCATGCCTGCCTTCGCGGTGCCGGCCGCGGTGTAGCCGGTCATCCGGTCGTCGAGTTCGAAACTGGCGCCGGCCAGGCCGCCGCGGTTCATCGACGAGATGACCACCTTGTCGTCGAGCGCGCCGAGCAGCACCAGATCGTCGAGGATGTCGGCGGTGGCGAGCACACCGTCCACGCCGGGGTTGCGCAGGGCGGTGCGGAGGCGGTCGAGGAGGTCGGTGCGACTGTTCATCGCGGTCGGACGGTCGCCGACCGAGAGCGCGCCGCGGGCGGGATGGTCGGCGGCGACGATCATGAGCCGGCCGTTACCGCGCATCGTGGGCCGGGTGATCCGGGTCGCCCAGGCGCGGTCTATGGCGCCCGGGTCGTTCGCGCGTACGTCGGTGACGTCGGCATACGACGTGCAGGCTGCGCGGTGAGCGAGAGTTTCAGACATTGACAGCCTCCGAAGTGGTGGAATCGGCGAGCGCCCGGACCTCGTCGGCCGTCGGCATCGCGGTGGAGCATTCGAGGCGGGAGGCGACGATCGCCCCCGCGGCGTTGGCGTAGCGCAGGATCTTCTCGAGCGGCCACCCCGCGAGCAGGCCGTGGCACAGCGTGCCGCCGAAGCTGTCGCCGGCACCGAGCCCGTTGACAACCTGGACGTCGTTCGGGGGCACTGTGATGCTCTGGGTGCGTGTCTTCCCGAGGACCCCTTTGGGGCCCTGTTTGACGATGGCCAGTTCGACGCCGAGATCGAGCAGGGCGTCCGCGGCCTTGTGTGCGTTGGTCTCGCCGACCGCGATCTCGCATTCCTCACGGTTGCCGACCGCGACGGTGACGTGCTGGAGGGCCCGCTGCACCTGAGCGGTGGCGTCGGCGGGGGAGGACCAGAACATCGGGCGGTAGTCGAGATCGAGGACGGTGTGGGTGCGGCGTCCGCGGGCCTCCCAGGCTGCGAAATGCGCGCTGCGGCTGGGCTCTTCGGACAGCCCGGTGACGGTCGACCAGTACAGCTTCGCGTCGCGGACCGCGTCGAGATCGATGTCCGCCGGCGTCACCTGCAGGTCCGGGGCGACAGGTTTGCGGTAGAAGTACAGCGGAAAGTCGTCCGGCGGGAAGATCTCACAGAACGTAACGGGAGTCGGGTGCTCGGTGTCGATGCCGACGTAGCGGTTCTCGACGCCGAGGTCGGTGAGTGCCGTGCGGACGAAGCGTCCGAACGGGTCGTTGCCGACGCCCGAGATGAGCGCGCTGCGGCAGCCGAGGCGGGCGGCGGCGACGGTGACGTTGGCCGCGCTTCCGCCGAGGAACTTGCCGAACGTCTCGACGTGTTCGAGTCCGACTCCGGTCTGCAATGGGTAGATGTCCACACCGCAGCGCCCGATGGCGAGGACGTCCAATCCGTTCCGGTTGGTATGCGTCTGGATGGTGGTCAAGGCTGACTCCCGAATAGGTCGTTGTGGGTGGTCTGCGCAGGGCGCCGAGGTCTGATTGAAACTGTGCTCCACCTCACCGACTCCTGTCAAGACTTTGTCCTGACATTATTACTTGAAGTCAATCTGGTGTTAGTGTTCGCATACACTGCCGGAAAGATCGGCGACGGCGACGTCGCCCCGCGCACGAGGATCGGAGTTGTCCGTGGGTGCACCACTCGCAGTCGAGCTCGACAGGTCGAGCCCGGTTCCGCTGTATTTCCAGCTCGCGCAGACGATCGAGAACGCGATCATCGGCGGGGAACTCGCCCCCGGTGACCGCTTCGAGAACGAACTGGCGCTCGCCAAGCGGCTGAACCTGTCGCGCCCCACCACGCGCCGCGCCATCCAGGAGCTCGTCGACAAGGGGCTGCTCGTCCGCAAACGCGGGGTCGGAACCCAGGTGGTGCAGAGCGCGGTGCACCGGCCGGTCGAACTCACCAGCCTCTTCGACGACCTCGCGCGGGCGGGGCAGAGCCCGACCACCAAACTCCTCGACTACCAGGTGGCCGTGCCGGCCGAAGACGTCGCCGCCGAACTCAACCTGCAGCCCGGCGCCGAGGTCGCGTCCATCCGGCGCCTCCGCAGCACCAACGGCGAACCGCTGGCGCTGATGACCAACCACATCCCGGTGGACCTCGCGCCGGATCCCGAGGAACTGGAGGCGCACGGCCTCTACCACGCACTCCGGGCCCGCGGCGTGCACATCCGGCTGGCACGGCAGCGCATCGGCGCGAAAGCGGCGAGCAAGGCGGAGGCGTCGCTGCTCGACGAGAAGACCGGGGCGCCGCTGCTGACGATGAACCGGACCGCGTTCGACGACTCGGGAAGCGCCGTCGAGTTCGGCAGTCACTGCTACCGCGCGTCGCGGTACTACTTCGACACGACCGTTGTCGATCGCTAGAACCGCGCGCGCGACGTCGTTCCCCCGCGGAATGGCCCTGCTGGTGGCAGGTGCCCTGTTCATGGAAATTCTCGACGCCACCATCATCGCGCCCGCCGTCCCGCTGATCGCCGAGTCCTTCGGTGTCGACGCAGTCGACGTCAACATCGCGATCTCCGCCTACCTGGTGACGGTCGCCGTCCTCATTCCCGCGAGCGGGTGGGTGGCCGACCGGTTCGGGACGCGCCGGGTGTACGTGGCCGCCATCGCCGTGTTCACGCTGGCGTCCATCGGGTGCGCGGCGAGTGTGTCACTGCCGATGCTCGTCGCGATGCGGGTGCTGCAAGGAGTCGGCGGCGCGATGATGGTGCCGGTCGGGCGGCTCGCGGTGCTGCGGTCGAGCACGAAGAGCGACCTCGTCCGCGCGATAGCCCTGCTCACGTGGCCCGCGCTGGCAGCGCCCGTCATCGCGCCCCTGCTCGGCGGTGCGATCGCCACCGTCGGCTCGTGGCGATGGATCTTCGTCATCAACATTCCCATCGGCATTCTCGGAATCCTGCTGTCCCTGAAGCTGGTTCACGGGGTGGGCTCGCGGTCGACGAGCAGGCTGGACTGGCGGGGCCTCCTCGGGGTCGGAACAGGGATCGCGGCAGCCCTGATCGCGCTGGAGAGCATCCGCGTGACGGGCACGGACTGGCGGCGGGTCGCGATCGGGGGAGTGGTCGCGGTCGTTCTGCTGGCGTCCTCGGTGCGCCATCTCGCCCGCACACCCCACCCGCTCGTCGACTTCCGCGTGCTGCGCGTCCGGACGCTACGGACCACCGTCACCGGGGGTTCGCTCTACCGCCTGATCGTCACGGCAGTGCCGTTCCTGCTGCCGCTGCAGTTCCAACTCGGCTTCGGCTGGACGCCGTTCCTCGCGGGTCTGCTCGTCGCGGCGCTGTTCGCCGGCAACATTGCCATCAAGCCCTGTACGACGCCGCTGATGCGGCGCTTCGGGATCAGGCCGATCCTGCTGGTCAACGCCCTGCTGTCCGTCGGCTGCTTCGGGCTCCTCGCCGCCCTGAGCTCGTCGACCCCGATGCCGGTCATCGCGGGGGTCCTGTTCGTGAGCGGAGCCCTGCGCTCGGTCGGATTCACCGCGTACAACAGTCTCGCGTTCTCCGACGTCGATCGTGCCGACCTCACGCACGCGAACACCCTCAACGCCGCCGTGCAGGAACTGGCGGCCGGTCTCGGGATCGCGGTCGCAGCGCTCGCCCTCACCGCGTTCACGCCGTTGGCGACGTCGTCCGAGCACGGATTCGGGTCCGAATATTCCTGGACCTTCGTCCTTTTGGGGCTGCTGATGCTGTGCACGGTGGTCGACACCCTGCGTCTGCCGCGCGACGCCGGGGCAGCGGTCACGCGCTGAGCGCGCCCGCACCCGCCCACGCATCTGCTCGATTTCCGGGCCGTCTGCGGGACACCCGTGTCCGCTCATTTGATATGTGGTCCTAATGTCCAGACAAACTATTGACTTTCGGGTGTGACGCGTATTACATCTAAGGCACACGGCCGAGACGTCACCGGGCCGTTCGTCCCCCCCGAGAGGAAAAGCAGATGAACTTCCCCAACCGGCGTCGCGTGGCGGTACTGGCCTGCGCGAGTGCCCTGGTGATGAGCCTCGCGGCGTGCTCGAGCACCGGAGGCAAGCCGGACAGCAGTGGGTCCGGGATCGGCGCGGGCACCGCCGACACCCCGCGCATCACGATCGCAATGGTCACGCACGCGGCACCGGGCGACACGTTCTGGGACCTGATCCGCACGGGCGCGCAGGACGCCGCGGACAAGGACAACGTGGAACTGAAGTACTCCTCCGATCCGCAGGCCCCCAACCAGGCCAACCTCGTGCAGACGGCCATCGATTCCAAGGTCGACGGACTCGCGCTCACCCTCGCCACCCCCGAGGCGATGGCTCCCGCCGTCAAGAGCGCGCAGGAGGCAGGCATCCCGATCTCCGCGTTCAACGCCGGATACGGAGCCTGGAAGGACATGGGGGCAACCCAGTACTTCGGGCAGGACGAGACCATCGCCGGCCAGGCCGCGGGGAACCGGCTCAACGAGGACGGCGCCAAGCACGTCATCTGCGTCATCCAGCAGCAGGGCCAGATTCAGCTCGAATCCCGTTGCGCCGGCGCCAAGCAGACCTTCCGCGGCACGTTCGAGACACTCAACGTGAACGGGGAGGACATGCCGTCGGTGAACTCGACGATCGCCGCCAAGCTCCAGCAGGACCCGTCCATCGACGGTGTGCTCGCGCTCGGCGCCCCGATCGCCCTGACCGCCGTGCAATCGGTCGGTAACGCGGGCAGCCCGGCCAAGGTCTACACGTTCGACACCAACGCGGCACTCGTCGATGCCATCTCCGACGGCAGCGTGCAGTGGGCCATCGACCAGCAGCCGTACCTCCAGGGCTACCTGGCCATCGATTCGCTGTGGCTCTACCTGAACAACGGCAACGTCATCGGCGGCGGCGGGCCCACGCTGACCGGGCCGTCGTTCATCGACAAGTCCAACATCGACAAGGTCGCCGAGTACGCCAAGGCCGGCACCCGCTGATCGGCGGCCGATCACATGTCAGGGCACACGATCCGGACCCCGGTGGGTCCATCTCATGCACACACCATCACCGTCACCATCGACCCGGCCGCACGGCCGGCCGGCACTGCACAACGCTGAGATCCACCGGCGCGGAGAGGAAATCATGTCCACACAGCAAGATCTGGACCTTGCCAGTCACAAGGTCGTCCACGACGAGCGGGTGAAAGAACAAAAACGCCTGCAGCGTCTGCTGGTCCGCCCCGAGATCGGTTCCCTGTTCGGTGCGATCGCCATCTTCGTCTTCTTCATGGTCGTCGCACCCCCGTTCCGCAGCCCCGAAGCGTTGGCCACGGTGCTCTACGCCTCGTCGACGATCGGGATCATGGCGTGCGCGGTCGCACTGCTGATGATCGGCGGGGAATTCGACCTCTCCGCCGGCGTCGCCGTCACCACCAGCTCCCTCGCGGCGTCGATGATCGCCTACAACCTGCACCTGAACCTGTGGGCCGGCGCCGCCCTCGCCCTGGTCGTCTCGCTGGCGGTCGGGTTCTTCAACGGGTACCTGGTGATGAAGACGAAGATCCCCAGCTTCCTGATCACGCTGAGCTCGTTCTTGATGCTCACCGGTATCAACCTGGCGGTCACCAAACTCGTCACCGGCCAGGTCGCCACCCCCAGCGTGTCCGACATGCAGGGTTTCGACTCGGCGAAGAAGGTGTTCGCGTCCTCGTTCGAGATCGGCGGGGTGTCGGTGCGGATCACCGTGGTGTGGTGGCTGCTGTTCACCGCGATCGCCACCTGGGTGCTGTTCAAGACCCGGATCGGGAACTGGATCTTCGCCGTCGGCGGCAACCAGGACTCCGCCCGCGCGATCGGCGTCCCGGTCACCAAGGTCAAGATCGGGTTGTTCATGACCGTCGGGTTCGCCGCCTGGTTCGTCGGGATGCACCTGCTGTTCTCGTTCAACACCGTCCAGTCCGGGCAGGGTATCGGCAACGAGTTCCTCTACATCATCGCCGCGGTCATCGGCGGCTGCCTGCTCACCGGCGGGTACGGCACCGCGATCGGCGCCGCGATCGGCGCGTTCATCTTCGGCATGACGAACCAGGGCATCGTCTACGCCGGCTGGAACCCGGACTGGTTCAAGTTCTTCCTCGGCGCGATGCTGCTGTTCGCGGTCATCGCCAACAATGCCTTCCGCAACTACGCCGCCAAGAGGTGACCGCATGAGTACCATCGAACAGATGCCCGTCGATACCGAACCCGGTGGTGGCGACAAGATCCCGCTGATCGAGCTCAAACACGTCGGCAAGCGGTACGGCAACATCATCGCCCTGCAGGACATCAACCTGCGGGTGCGGGCCGGGGAGGTCACCGGTGTCCTCGGCGACAACGGAGCCGGCAAATCCACCCTGATCAAGATCATCGCCGGCCTGCACCAGCAGAGTGAGGGTGAGTTGCTCGTCGACGGCGAGGCCATCACCTTCGGCTCACCGAAGGAAGCGCTCTCCAAGGGCATCGCCACGGTCTACCAGGATCTGGCGGTGGTGTCGCTGATGCCGGTGTGGCGCAACTTCTTCCTCGGCCAGGAACTGCGGAAGGGACCGCTGAGGTCCCTCGACGCGAACGGGATGCGTGCCACCACGATGTCCGAGTTGTCGAAGATGGGCATCGAGTTGCCCGATGTCGACGCCCCCATCGGCTCGCTGTCCGGCGGTCAACGCCAGTGCGTCGCGATCGCCCGGGCGATCTTCTTCGGCGCCCGCGTCCTGATCCTCGACGAGCCCACCGCCGCCCTCGGCGTCAAGCAGTCCGGGATGGTGCTGCGCTACATCTCCGCCGCCAAGGAACAGGGCTTCGGAGTCGTGTTCATCACCCACAACCCGCACCACGCCTACATGGTCGGCGACCACTTCGTCCTCCTCAACCGCGGCCGCCAGAAACTGGACTGCACGTTCGACGAGATCAGCCTCGAAGAACTCACCCAGCAGATGGCCGGCGGCGACGAACTCGAAGCACTCACCCACGAACTGCGGCGTTAGGCACCGACACGACGATGCGCCCGGCACACGTGCCGGGCGCATCGTTCGTTTCGAGTGGATCAGACCTTCGCGTTCGCTTTCGCCTTCGTGAGCGCGACATCCTCCTTGTCGAGGTCGATCAGGGGAGTGCGGGAGTTCTCCTTGGCGGTGGAGGCAGAAGCCGCGGCGATGAGCGCGCAGACGGCGGTGAAGATCGCCACCGGCACCCAGTTCTTCGGGTCGGCGCCGCGCAGTGCCTGGGCGATGGTCGGAGCGAATCCGGCGAGAGCGAAACCGAGCTGCGTGCCGATCGCCATACCGGAGTAGCGAACCCGCGACGAGAACATCTCGGCGTAGAACGCCGGCCAGATGGCGTTGGTCCCGGCGTAGACGCCACCCATCAGCAGGATGCCGGCGAGGAAGATCATCGCCACGTTGCCGGTGCCGATCGCGGCGAAGTACAGGAAGATTCCGGCGGCCGAACCGATCGCGCCACCGATGAACACCGGCTTGCGGCCGATCCGGTCGGACAGCATGCCGAGCAGCGGCTGCGAGACCAGGGCCACCGCGTTGGCGGCGATCGCGACCCACAGCATGGTCGTGCGGCTCATCCCGATCTCGGGGGTGGTGGCGTAGGCGAGGCCGAACACGGAGAACACGGTGCTGACGACGGCGATGAACGCGCAGAAGACCACACGGAGAACGTCACGCCAGTGCGTGCGGAAGAGGTCGACGACGGGCAGCGGGGCGGGCGTCTCGTCCAGTGCTTCCTTGTTGGCGATGAAGATCTCGGGCTCTTCGAGCTTGCGACGCACGATGTAGGCGACGACGAGGACGAGGAGGCTGCACCAGAACGGGACGCGCCAGCCCCAGCTGTAGAGGGTCTCGTCGGGCAGCGCCGCGACGGGGATGAACGCGAGGCTCGCGACGATGAAGCCGGCCTGGGTACCGGTGAGCGTCCAGCTGCAGAAGAAGCCGCGACGGTGGGCGGGGGAGTGCTCGAGGGTGAGTGAGCCCGCACCCGACTGTTCGCCGGCCGCGGAGACGCCCTGGCAGATGCGCAGGAGCACCAGTAGCACCGGGCCGACCATTCCGGCCTGCTCGGACGACGGCAGACAGCCGATCAGGAACGTGACGACGCCCATGAGAACCAGGCAGAACATCATCACCTTCTTGCGTCCGGCCCGGTCGCCGAAGTGTCCGACGAACACGGCGCCGATCGGACGCGCGATGTAGGAGATGCCGAAGGTGGCCAGCGACAGCAGCAGCGGATTCTTCGATCCCTCGAAGAACACGTGCGGGAAGACCAGCGCAGCAGCCGAGGCGAAGATGTAGAAGTCGTAGTACTCGAGCAGGCTGCCGAAGAAGGCGGCCTTCGCGGCCTTCTTCGCGTTGGTGGGATCAGCGTTGGGGTCGACGGAGGAGCGGCCTTTGCCGTCACCGTTTCGACCGGAGACGCCGGTGCCGTAGTCGATGGTCATCGATACTCCTGGGGAGCGAGGAAAGTGAACACGGGCGGCTCGGAAGAGCAGGTGTTCGTAGGTCGTAGAAGCAAGGTAACCCCGGTCACAGCCTCGAGTCAATAATGGTCGAAATGGTTAGTTCATAATTTCCCGGGCTGCTGCAGGTACGCCAGGACGACGTCGCCGATCATTGCGCGCAGGTGGGGGCGGTTCTCCGCGCCGGTGAGATCCCAGTCGAACAGCGCCTTGAACGTGTACCGATTCGCCACCCGGAAGACGCAGTACGAGCTGATGAGCATGTGGATGTCGAGCGCCGTCGTGTCGGTGCGGAAGATGCCCGCCTCCTGTCCTCGCTGGAGGATCCGCTCGAGCGTGCGAATCGCCGGAGCCTGCGTCTCGGGGAGCCCCTCGGCCTGGACGAGGTTGGCGCCGCGATTCGTGTTCTCGATCGCGACGAGACGGATGAAGTCCGGGTGGGCCTCGTGATGGTCGAACGTCAGCTCGGCGAGCGCGCGGATCGCCTCGGTCGGCTCGAGGTGGTCGACGTCGAGCTGGGACTCCTCGTAGCGGATCTCCTCGTAGGCCCGCTGCAGTACTGCCCGGTACAGCCCCTCCTTGTCGCCGAAGTAGTAGTAGAGCATCCGCTTCGTGGTGGCGGTCTTCGCCGCGATCTCGTCGATGCGGGCCCCGGTCAGGCCCTTGTCGGCGAATTCCGTCATCGCCACCCGCAGGATGTTCTCCCGGGTCTTCTCGGGGTTACGGGTCCGTTTGACCGTTTCCTTCTCGGAGGTCGCGCCCGTCGTCTCGCTTCGTGTCATCGGTGAAACTCCTGCCTGTGCTGTCTTCCGCGCGGTATGGAGGTATGCTACCGTGACATAACTCACTAGATAGTTAATTAGCTCCCAGTCCTCTCCCGGAAGTGATCGCCATGACCTCTCGTGACCTCGATGCCCCCACCGCTCGCCCGTCGTACCTGTGCGGTCTGATCGGCACCGGGATCTCGAAATCGCTGACCCCGCCGCTCCACGAGGCCGAGGGTCGCGTGCAGGGCGTCGGGTACGTCTACCGGATCCTCGACCTCGACACGTTGGGCGTGGGCGTCGAGGGACTGCCGCAGCTCCTCTCGGCCGCCAAACTCCTCGGGTTCAACGGGCTCAACATCACGCACCCGTGCAAGCAGGCCGTCATTCCGCTGCTCGACGACCTCTCCGACGACGCGCGCAAGCTCGGCGCGGTCAACACGGTCCACATCGACGGCGGGCGCCTGATCGGCCACAACACCGACTGGTCCGGATTCGCGCGCAACATGGACGAGGGTCTCGAAGGCGCGCCCATGAACCGCGTCGTGCAACTCGGGGCCGGCGGCGCCGGCGCGGCCGTCGCCTATGCCGCGCTGACCCGGGGTGTCGGACACTTCACGATCATCGACGCCGACGCCGCGCGCTCGAAGGATCTGCGCGATTCGCTCGCCGAACTGTTCCCGGACCGGGAAATCGCTGCCGGCGACCTCTCCGCCGTTCCCGCCGCCGTCGGTGCGGCCCAGGGCCTCATCCACGCGACGCCGATCGGCATGGCGGCCCACCCCGGCATGGCACTCGACGCCGCGCTGCTGCGCCCCGACCTGTGGGTCGCGGACGTCGTCTACCGTCCCGCCGAAACCGAACTCCTCCGCCGCGCCCGCGAGATCGGCGCCCGGACTCTCAGCGGAATCGGCATGACCATCGGTCAGGCCGTCGACTCCTTCCGGATCTTCACCGGCCTCGAGCCGGACGCCCAGCGGATGCGTGAGCACATGGGTCTGCTGTTGCAGGCAGAGGACGCCGCCGCGCTCGCCGGCGCGTAAAGCACCTGCACCCCATTTCTGCACCCGCACCGCTTTTCGCGAAAACGGGTGCGGATGCAGAGAAAGGGTGCGGATTCGCGCAGACTGTGACCGTGAGGTTATTGCTGCTGGCCGACACCCATGTCCCGAAGCGGGCACGAGACCTGCCCGCCCGGGTGTGGGACGAGGTCGACCGCGCCGACGTGGTGATCCACGCCGGCGACTGGGTCGATCTCCCCACTTTCGAGGCCTTGCAGGCGCGATCGGCGCGGCTCGTGGCGTGCTGGGGCAACAACGACGGCGACGAACTGCGCGCCCTGATGCCCGAGCGGGCGGACGTGAGCCTGGCCGGGGTGCGCATCACCGTCGTGCACGAGACCGGGGCCTCCGCCGGCAGGGAGAAACGGATGTCGGCCGCCTACCCGGACACCGACGTCCTGATCTTCGGGCACAGCCACATTCCCTGGGACACCACCACGGAAACCGGACTGCGACTGCTGAACCCGGGATCACCGACGGATCGGCGACGGCAGCCGCACTGCACGTACATGACCGCCACCGTCCGCGACGGTGAACTCGGCGACGTCGAATTACACCGGCTGTGACGAGCCCGACTGCTCCGTGGCAGCCGTGGACGTCCATTCTCGGCCCAGAATGGGCATCGGCGGGCAGGCACGAAGCCTGCCCGCCGATGCGTGCATTCGAGGCGCTGGATCAGACCCGCTCGAACACCGCGGCCAGTCCCTGGCCGCCGCCGATGCACATGGTCTCGAGCCCGTAGCGGGATTCGCGACGGTCCATCTCCCGCAGGAGGGTGGCGAGAATGCGGCCGCCGGTGGCGCCGACGGGGTGTCCGAGGGAGATGCCGGATCCGTTGGGGTTGAGGCGTTCGTCGGTAGGGTCGAGGTCCCAGCTGCGGAGGACGGCGAGGGTCTGTGCGGCGAAGGCCTCGTTCAGTTCGATGACCCCCATGTCGGACAGCGACAGTCCGAGCTGACCGAGGGCCTTCTCCGTGGCGGGCACCGGGCCGATGCCCATGGTGCGCGGCGGGACGCCGGCCACGGCCCAGGACGCCATGCGAGCGAGGGGCTTCAGTCCGAGTTCCTTCGCCTTCTCGGCGGTCGTCACGATGCACACGGCGGCACCGTCGTTCTGCCCGCTGGCGTTGCCTGCGGTGACGGTGGAGGCGGAGTCGATCTTGGAGCGGATGGCGCGGAGCTTCGACAGCGACTCCACCGTGGTGTCGGCGCGGGGGTGCTCGTCCTTGTCGACGACGAGCGGGTCCGACTTGCGTTGCGGCACCGTCACTCCGACGATTTCCTCGGCGAAGCGTCCCGATTCCTGTGCGGCGACGGCACGCTGGTGCGACTGCACGGCGAGCGCGTCCTGGTCCTCACGGCTGATGTCGAACTCGGCGCGCAGGTTCTCGGCAGTCTCGATCATGCCGCCGGGCACGGGGAAGTTCGCACCGCCGGCGGTGACGCGGGCGCGGGCGAGCCGGTCCGCGAGTTGCACCCCTTCGCCCTTGACGCCCCAGCGGATGTTCGGGTTGGTGTAGAACTCGGCCTGGCTCATGGATTCGGCGCCACCGGCGAGGACGAGGTCGTTGCCGCCGGACGCCACCTGGAGCACTGCGGTGATGACGGCTTGCAGACCGGATCCGCAGCGGCGATCCACCTGCATGCCGGGGACGTCGATGCCGAGTCCGGCGTCGAGGGCCGCGATCCGGCCGATGGCCGGGGCTTCCCCGCCCGGGGACGCCTGGCCCAGGATGACGTCGTCGATCTGGCTGCCCTCGATGCCGGTGCGTTCGACGAGCGCCGTGATGACGGTGGCCGCGAGGCTCTGAGGGGTGATGTCCTTGAACATTCCGCCGAAGCGCCCGACCGGCGTTCGCAGGGGCTCGCAGATGACGACGTCACGCATGGAAAGACCTTTCATGAAGTTTCCTCGGGCACTGCGTCAGCGATTGACGGTGGCGAGGTCCTGTTCGATGTCGGTTGCGGTGACCCGCAGCGACGGGATGAGATCGGAATGCAGATCCTCGAGGCTGTATCGCGCGGCCGGAGTGGAGATGTTCACCGCGGCGACGGTCAGCCCGGAGGCGTTGCGGATCGGGGCGGCCATCGACCGCAGGCCTGCCTCGAGTTCCTGGTCGAGAACGCAGATACCGTCCGCGCGGACCGCGAGAATCGCAGCCTTCAGGTCGTCGCGGGCCGTGATCGTGCGTTCGGTGAGCCGCTGGATGTCGAGCTTCTCGAGGTAGGCGTCGAGTTCGTCGTCGGGCAGTCCCGCCAGCAGGACCCGGCCCATCGAGGTGGCGTACGCGGGGAGCCGGGTACCGATGGTGATGCCCACCGTCATGATCCGGCTGACGGGCACCCGGGCGACGTAGACGATGTCGGCACCGTCGAGGATCGACACCGACGACGACTCGTGGACCTTGTGGCTCAGCCTCTCGAGGTGCGGCTGCGCGACCTCCGGCAGCGACAGGCTCGACAGGTAGCTGTATCCGAGTTCGAGCACCCGCGGGGTGAGCCAGAACGCGGAACCGTCCGTGGCCACGTAGCCGAGCTCGACGAGGGTGAGCAGAAATCGGCGTGCGGTGGCACGGGTCAGGTCGGTGGCGCGGGCGACGTCACTGAGCGTGCGCCGCTGATTCCGGTTGTCGAAGCAGCGGATCACGGCGAGGCCCCGGGCCAGCGACTGCACGTAGTCGGGGGACGGGAGGATCTTCTCCGTCGGTTCGGTAGCGGTCATGTCTGCGAATTCTCCTCCGTGGCCCCGGTGTCGGTGGAGGACAGGTCGGCGAGGGCCTGTTTGCCGAGCGCGAACCCGAGATTGCTGTTGGGCACTCCGGCGTAGACGGCGGTGTGCAGGAGCACCTCGCCGATGGTGTCGGCGTCGACACCCGCGCGGAGGGCGGCGCGGATGTGCATGTCGAGTTCGTGCTCGTTTCCGACCGCGGTGAGGACGGCGATCGTGAGCAGCCGCCGCAACTCGTGGTCCAGCCCGGGGCGCGACCAGATGTCGCCCCACGCGGTGCGGGTGATGAAGTCCTGGAACGGTGCCGTGAAGTCGGTGGTTCCCGCCACGGAGCGATCCACGTGCGCGTCGCCGAGAACCGAGCGGCGCACCGTCATTCCCTGTGCGTGCGCGGCGCGACGTCCGCGCGCGTACCCGCCGCCGGCGATGTGTTCGCGCAGCAGCGCCGTGACGGCGCCTGCCTGCTCGAGGTTCGCGACGTGGGCGGCGGGGGAGAGTACCTCGAACCGGGCACCGGTGATGCCGTCCGCGAGGATCTGCATGACCGACGGCGGGGTGGACGGATCCTCCTCACCCGCGATCACCAGCGTCGGCGCGCTGATGCGGGACAGGTCGGCGGTGAAATCCCAGTCCGCGAGGGCGTCGCAGCACGCGGCGTATCCCTCGGGGGACGTCGACGCGATCATCTCGCGGTAGTGCCGGACGAATTCCGGATCACGCTTGGCGAGCCCCTCGCTGAACCACCGGGCGACAACGGCGTCCGCGAGCGACTCCGGACCGTCGGTGCGCGATGCCGCTGCCCGCTCGGTCCAAGCCTGCGGTTCACCGAATTTCGCGGCGGTGCACAGCAGCGACAGCGACAGCACCCGGCGCGGAGTGTGCGCGCCGAGCCACTGGGCGATCGCACCGCCCATGGACAGTCCGACGAAGTGGGCGGCGTCCACGCCGAGCGAGTCGAGCAGGGCGAGAACGTCCTCGGACAGGTCGCGGACGGAGTACGGGCCGTCCGGTGCCGGCGACTCGCCGTGGCCGCGTTGATCGACGGCGACCACCCGGCATTCGTCGGACAGCGCCGCGATTTGCGGGTCCCACATGGACCGGTTGGAACCGAGCGATCCGAGCAGGACCACGACGGGGGCGTCCGCCGCGCCGTTTCGGGGTCCGGAGATTTCGTGTGCGAGTGCGACTGTCATCGCGTTCCTTCCCGGCCGCGGGCCACTGTCTCCAGTGCGCGGTCGACGATGTCGTGGGCGTGGCCGAGGTATCCGGCGGGGTCGAGCAGGGCGCGGATCTCGTCCGCCTGCAGGTATTCGAGGAGCCCCGGATCCTCGTCGAGAGGGCTTCCGGTCTCGCACGCGGCGGTCACGAGGTCGCGCGCGTTGTCGGTGCGGGCGGACAGGGCGCCGGTGACTCGTTCCGCGAGGAGCAGGCCGCCGGTGATGTCGAGGTTGCGGGCCATCGCATCGGGGTGGACGTTCAGTCCGCCGAGCGAGTCGGCGATGCGCGCGACGGCTCCGCCGGTGAGGCGCAGCAGGTCCGTGAGCGTTTCCCACTCGGCGTGCCAGGCACCCGCGGCGCGCTGCTGCTCGTGATCCATCGAGCCGAGGATCGTCGCGACGAGTCCCGGGGTGCGGCGAGCCGCGGCACGGGCCGCGATCGCGGCGACCGGATTGCGCTTGTGCGGCATGGCCGACGAACCGCCGGGTGACCCTTCGCTGACCTCACCGACCTCGGTGGACGACAGGAACACGATGTCGGTGGCGATCTTGGACACCGCGCCCGCGGCCGTTCCGAGCGCCGACGCGAGCAGTGCGATGCGGGTGCGATCGGTGTGCCAGGGCACGTCCTGACGTGCCAGCCCGAGTTCGTCGGCGAGCACGTCGGCGACGTCGAGGCCGTGCGGGTAGAGCGCAGCGGACGTGCCGGCCGCACCTCCCAGTTGCACGGGGAGGCCGTCCAGTGCGTCGAACAGCGCGCGAGAAGCCCTGTGCAACGCCGTCATCCACCCGGCGGCGAGCACGCCGAACGTGGTGGGGAGGGCCTGCTGGCCGAGTGTGCGGCCGGCGGTCGGGGTGTCGCGCTGGGCCCGTGCGAGCGCCTCGGCGCACAGCACCGCCTCGTCGAGGGACGCCAGGATGTGCGCCCCCGACCGGCGGCACAGCAGCATCAGGGCGGTGTCGAGAATGTCCTGACTCGTGGCGCCCTTGTGCACATGGCTTCCGGGCGCTCCGAGATCGGCGGCAGCGACCTCGCCGCGGAGCAGTTTCACCAGCGGGATCACGGGATTACCCCCCGCTGCGGCCGCCTCGCCGAGGGCGCCCACATCCACGGATCCCTCGGCGACGACGCGCGCGAACACCGACGAAATGGCGTCGGCGGACGCGGCGGGGATGACGTCGCATTTCGCTTCCGCCCGGGCCAGTGCGGCCTCGACCTCGACCATCGCGGTGACCCACGCCCGGTCCGAGAGCAGTGCCGACAACTCGCCGGCACCGAACGTCGGATCGAACAGGGCACCCCGGGAAGGCTCCGGAGAGTTCACGCGCGACACCTTTCTGGGTTGTGAACGGTTACAGGGCGAAGAACGGGGTTTCCCGTCCTTCTGTGTTCTGCACGTGGATCGTCAGGTGGTATCCGCGATCCGTCTTCTCCGCGATCAGCTTGGGGCGATCTGCTTCCGGGACGGCGGAGAGCACGGGGTCCGATGCGTGCGCGTCCGTGTCCTCGGGGAAGTAGAGCCGCGTGTACAGCCGCTCGAGCATGCCGCGGGCGAACAGTCCGACGTTGATGTGCGGAGCCTCGACGGCGCCGTCCTCGGCGGGAAGTGCGCCCGGCTTGACCGTGTGCACCACGATAGTGCCGCTCTCGTCGGCGAACACGCGTGCCAGGCTGCGGAATCCGGCGGGGGTCGCCTCGGCGGCACCGCGGGGATCGGTCGGGCTGTTGAACCGGCCGGCCGCATCCGCCTGCCAGGTTTCGATCATCGCGTCGCCGATGGGCTGTCCGGCGCCGTCGATGACGTTGAAGGACACGTCGATTCGTCCCGGCGCATCCTCGGGGACGGCCTCGCCGCTGTTCTCCCACGTGGGGAACAGGCCGATGTGGACGTACGGGCCGACGGTCTGGGACGGGGTGACGCCGAACGGCACCTCGTCCTGGCTCTTGGCGAAGACCGGGTAGCGGGGGGCGTCGGGGTTCTGGGTGTCGATCATCAGTGGCCCTCCGGGTCCTCGAACGGGGTGGCGTCCTGACCGCGCAGGACGATGTCGAACTTGAATCCGACGGCCCAGTTGTCGCGGGTGTGGTCGTAGTCGAACGTGCTGATCATCCGCTCGCGGGCGGCTTCGGGTACGGAGTTGTAGATCGGGTCCTGGAAGAAGAACGGATCGTCCGGGAAGTACATCTGCGTGACCAGCCGCTGGGTGAACGCCTGACCGAACAGGGAGAAGTGGATGTGCGCGGGCCGCCACGCGTTGTGGTGGTTGCCCCACGGGTAGGCGCCGGGCTTGATGGTCGTGAACTCGTAGTGGCCGTGCTTGTCGGTCAGGCAGCGGGCGACACCGTTGAAGTGGGGGTCGAGCGGGGCCGGCCAGGAGTCCATCTTGTGGCGGTAGCGGCCTCCGGCGTTGGCCTGCCACACCTCGATGAGGGTGTCGGGGATGGGTTTGCCCGCACTGTCGAGGACGCGGCCGTGGACGATGATGCGCTGTCCCTGGGCCTCGCCGCCGTTGGCGTGGGTCATGTCGTTCTCGCCCTTGGCGATGTCGGCGTCGCCGAAGACCGGACCGGTGATCTCGCCGAGTCGCTGCGGGACCAGGATCAGGTCGTTCTTGGGGCTGCGCAGCCGAGTCGTCTTGTACTCGGGGAACAGCAGCGGGGCATTCGCTTCGTGCCCGGCGTGGTGGTGGGCTGGCAGATGCAGCATGGAAAAAGATCCTCACGTTCTCGATGTGAACAGTCGGCCGCTATTCGCACATAGTAGTCGCGTTCTGTGATGGGGCCAACAGGCAGGGCGTAATTTGTTCGCAATGTGGATGGGTGTTCACTACTCGAACATTTTGCGGTAGCCTGGGTCACATGGTCAACAAAGTCTTCGCAACGGCGGCCGAGGCCGTTGCCGATGTCCCCGACGGAGCGTCCCTCGCGGTGGGCGGCTTCGGCCTCGTCGGTATCCCCTCGGTCCTCATCGACGCCCTCCTCGCACAAGGTGCCACCGACCTCGAGACGGTCAGCAACAACTGCGGCACCGACGGTTTCGGTCTGGGTCTGCTCCTCGAGCAGCACCGGATCCGGCGCACGATCAGCTCGTACGTCGGCGCCAACAAGGAATTCGCGCGGCAGTACCTCAGCGGGGAGCTCGAGGTCGAGCTCACTCCGCAGGGCACGCTGGCCGAGCGCATGCGCGCCGGGGGAGCGGGCATCCCCGCCTTCTACACCCCCGCCGGTGTCGGGACGCAGGTCGCCGACGGCGGTCTGCCGATCCGCTACGACGGCCAGGGCGGCATCGCGGTGGCGAGCAAGCCCAAGGAGACCCGCGAGTTCGACGGGGAGGCCTTCGTCCTCGAACGCGCCATCCGAACCGACTTCGCGCTGGTCCACGCGTGGAAGGGTGACCGCCTCGGCAACCTCGTGTACCGGGAGACGGCCCGAAACTTCAACCCGGACGCCGCCGGCGCCGGTCGCATCACCATCGCGCAGGTCGAGTACCTCGTCGAGCCCGGCGAGATCGACCCCGCCGAGGTGCACACCCCCGGCATCTTCGTCCAGCGTGTGGTCGAGGTCGGCAAGCAGGAAACGGGAATCGAGAACAGGACGGTGCGGGCATGAGCTGGACGCGTGACGAGATGGCGGCCCGGGTCGCGGCCGAGCTAGAGGATGGGCAGTATGTGAACCTCGGCATCGGAATGCCCACCCTGATCCCCGGTCACATCCCGGCCGGCAAGGACGTCATCCTGCACTCGGAGAACGGCATCCTCGGCGTCGGGCCGTACCCGACCGACGACGAGGTCGATCCCGAACTGATCAACGCGGGCAAGGAGACCATCACCGTGGTCCCCGGCGGCGCGTTCTTCTCCTCCTCCGACTCCTTCTCGATGATCCGCGGCGGCAGCGTGGACGTGGCCGTTCTCGGCGCCATGCAGGTCAGCAGCCACGGCGACCTGTCCAACTGGATGGTCCCGGGCGCCATGGTCAAGGGCATGGGCGGCGCGATGGACCTCGTCCACGGCGCGGGCAAGGTCATCGTGATGATGGATCACGTCACCAAGAAGGGTGAGCACAAGATCCTCGAGGAATGCACGCTGCCGTACACCGGCAAGCGCTGCGTGCAGAAGATCGTCACCGATCTCGCCGTCATCGACGTCACCCCCGATGGCCTGCGGCTCGTCGAGACCGCTCCCGGCCACAGCGTCGAGGACGTCCAGGCGGCCACCGGCGCGAAGCTCCTCGTCGACGCCACCGTCTAGAAGGGCCCGCTCAGGCCCCGGTCTTCACGCGCTGGGCTCCGGCATAGACGCTCATCGACTCCCCGCGGAGGAAGCCGACGAGCGTCCTGCCGGATTCCAGTGCCAGGTCGACGGCCAGCGAAACCGGTCTGCGTGTCGTTCCGTGCTCGGTGCTGCGGACGACCGGGCGTGTGCGCGGTGACGCGCCCCATCACCTGCCGCCGGATTCGGGCGGACTGCATGTGGACGAGGGGCGGGTCATGAGTCCACAGCGGCCCCGAACCGGGCACGACGGCCAGTCGTTCCGGCGCGCCGCCGCGGTGTGCCCGTACCCTCTGGGCATGGGTGTGAGCGTGCGTGCTGCGACCGGATCCGACATCCCCGAACTGTCGCGCGTCCTGGCCGACGCGTTCTTCGACGACCCCGTGATGGTGTGGATGTGGCCGGATCCCGACCGCCGGCGGCGCGGCCTGCCGAGACTGTTCGCGGTGGAGATCCGCCATCACCATCTCGCCGGGGGCGGAGCCGAATTGGCCGAGGACGACGACGGCGTGGTTCGTGGGGCCGCCATGTGGGATCCGCCCGGTGGCTGGAAGCAGTCCACGTTGTCGTCGCTCCGCAGCCTGCCGGGGCTGGTCCGCGCGTTCGGCTCCCGGCTGGGCGTCGGGGCCGCGGTGAGCGGAACCGTCGAGGACGCACACCCGGTCGATCCCGTGCACTGGTATCTGGCGACGATCGGAACGTCGAGCGCGGGACGGGGCGGCGGCTACGGGAAGGCGCTGTTGCGGTCGCGGCTGGACCGTTGTGACGCCGAGGGGCTCCCGGCGTATCTGGAGTCCAGCAAGGAAGACAACATCTCCTACTACCAGCGATTCGGCTTCGACGTCACCGGCGAGATCCGGATCCCGGACGGCGGGCCCACGGTGTGGGCGATGTGGCGGGAACCAGTCCGCGACCCCTTAGGCTAAGCTCGGCAAGCCTTACCTAAGTGGATCGTAGTACTTGGTAGACGAGAGGGTCGCCGCATGAACATGGGTCAACAGAGGATCGGCCTGAGCCGACGCGGATTCCTCGTGGGCACCGGGGGAGCGCTGCTCGCGTTCGCCGCGGCCTGCAGCAGCTCGGACGGCGACGGCTCCGGCAGCGAGCCGTCGGGCCCCGTCATCGCCCACAAGTACGGCGAAACCCAGGTGCCGACCGACCCGCAGCGCATCGTCAGTGTGGGCTACAACGACCAGGACGCGATCCTCGCGCTCGGCGGCACGCTGGCCGGCACGTTCGACTGGTACGGCGACTACCCCTACGGCGTGTGGCCGTGGGCGCAGGACCTCCTCGGTGACGCGCAGCCCGAGATCGTGGGCACGGCGTCCACCAACATCGACTTCGAGAAGGTCGCGGCCGTCGCCCCGGACCTGGTGGTCGGCACCTACTCCGGCCTCACCCAGGCCCAGTACGACAAGCTGAGCGCCATCGCGCCGACGGTGGCGCAGCCCGCAGACTTCGCCGACTACGGTGTTCCGTGGCAGGACCAGACGAGGATCCTCGGCGACGCGCTCGGCAAGAAGGACAAGGCGGCCGAGCTCGTATCCTCCGTCGAGACGCAATTCGACGACGTCCGGGCCGCCAACCCGGCGTTCGCGGGAAAGACCGTCCTCGTCGGCGCGCTCAAGGGTCCGGGGCAGTTCGGTGTGTACGGCCCGGAGGACCCGAAGGTCCGCTTCTTCACCGAACTCGGCTTCGTGAATCCCCCTGTGACGGAGCAGATCACCGGCAACTTCGCCGAGATCAGCACGGAGCAGCTGTCGCTCGCGAACGTCGACCTCCTCGTCTGGTACGCGGGCGTCGGCTACGGCGACAAGCTGCGCGCGGAACTCGACAAGACGCCGATCTATCAGGAACTCGACGTGGTGAAGGCCGGACGCACGATCACGCTCGAGGACGCCGCCGCCGAGGCGATGGCGTGGAGCACCGTATTGAGCCTGCCGTACGCATTGAACGAGATCCCGCCGCGGGTCGCGCCCCTGCTCGCCTGAGACGCGGATGTCCGACGGTGTGGGCCCGGTTCGTGATACCAACGACTCGTGACCGCGATTCCTGAACTCCACGCCGGAACTCCTTTCGACGACCTCGACGACTACCTCGCGCTCGGCCGCATCGGAAGCCTCGCGCTGTCCGCGGACGGGCGAAGGCTCGTCGTGGCGCAGTCGACGCTCGGCGAGAAGGCGACGAAGTACGTCACCGCCCTGTGGGAGATCGATCCCACCGGCGAGTTCGCGGCGCGCCGGCTCACCCGTGGCCGCAGCGGGGAGTCCAACCCGACGTTCACCAGCGACGGCGATCTCCTCTTCACGTCCTCCCGTCCGACGCAGGACGAGGACGACCTTCCCGACGACCTGTGGCGACTGCCCGCGCGGGGCGGCGAGGCGGTGGTCGTCGCGCGCCGAGGCGGCGGCATCACCGGGGTGCGCGCCGCACGGTGCGCGCCGCGTTTCGTCGTGACCACCGGGGTTCTGGGGAGATCCGGCGAGTCCGCCGACGACGAGCGGGTGCGCACCGAGCGCAAGGAGAAGAAGGTCTCGGCGATCCTGCACACGGGCTACCCGATCCGCTATTGGGACCACGATCTCGGTCCCGACGTGCCCCACCTCCTGTCCGCCCCACTGGACGCGCTCGCGGAGAACGGGCAGGAGCCGGAGCTGACCGACCTCACCCCGATGCCGGGTCCGGCACTGCGGGAGGCCAACTACGCGCTGAGCGACGACGGCGCGTTCGTCGTGACGTCGTGGACGGTTCCCGGTCCGCTCGCGTCGATCCGGAACATCCTGGTGCGCGTCGACACCGAGACGGGGGCGCGCACGGTCCTCGTCGACGACGCCGACGCCGATCTGTCGGACCCGGTGATCTCCCCGGACGGACGGCACGTCGTATTCACGCGGGAATCGCATGCGACCCCCGACTCCGCGCCCCGATTCACGCTGCACCGCTACAGCTTCGACAGTGGCACCGTCACCGAGGTGGCGCCCGGGTGGGATCGGTGGGCCACGTCCGTGGTCTGGCTGTCCGACGGTTCTGGGCTCCTCGTCACCGCCGACGACCGTGGGCGCGCACCGATCTTCCTGCTCCGTGACGGCGCGGACCCCACGCGGGTGACGACCGACGACTGCGCGTACACCGACCTGCAGGTGGCCCCCGACGGGTCGACGGTGTTCGCGCTGAGGGCGTCGTACGCGGCGCCGCCGCACCCGGTGCGCATCGACATCACCACCGGTGCCGTGTCACTGCTGAAGGCGCCCGCCGACCTCCCCGAGCTGCCGGGCGCGCTCACGGAGGTCGAGACGGTCGCCGCCGACGGCGCGGCGCTGCGCGCCTGGCTCGCGGTGCCGACCGGCGCCTCCGCCCACGCGCCGGTGCCTCTCGCGCTGTGGGTGCACGGCGGCCCCCTGGGTTCGTGGAACACCTGGTCGTGGCGATGGAACCCGTGGCTCCTGGTCGCGCGGGGATACGCCGTGCTGCTGCCGGATCCGGCGTTGTCCACCGGCTACGGGCAGGAGTTCGTCGAGCGGGGCTGGGGTAAGTGGGGCAAGGCCCCGTTCACCGATCTCATGGCGATCACCGACGCCGCGGTGGCACTGCCGGAGATCGACGAGAAGCGCACCGCGGCGATGGGCGGATCGTTCGGCGGTTACATGGCCAACTGGATCGCCGGACACACCGACCGGTTCAAGGCGATCGTCACCCACGCCAGCCTCTGGGCGCTGGACCAGTTCGGCCCCACCACCGACGCCGCCTGGTACTGGCAGCGGGAGATGACGCCCGAGATGGCGGTGGAGAATTCGCCTCACCTGTACGTCGCGGACATCGTCACTCCGATGCTGGTCATTCACGGCGACAAGGACTTTCGCGTACCGATCGGCGAGGGGTTGCGGCTGTGGTTCGAGCTGCTGTCCGAGTCGGGGTTGCCCGCGGACGACGACGGTCGCACCGAACACCGCTTCCTCTACTTCCCGGACGAGAACCACTGGATCCTCACCCCGCAGAACGCGAAGGTCTGGTACCAGGTGGTGCTGTCGTTCCTCTCCGAGCACGTGCGGGGCGAGGACGTCGCGCTGCCCGAGATCCTGGGCCGGTAGCCGGCGGGCCGGGGCCGCGCCCAGGCGGATTCACGTCCGCTTCTCGCGGCCCCGATCGAATTCCTTGCCACCCCACACGCCGGTCTGACCGGTGGCCCTGGCGAACAGCTCACAGCGCATCCGCAGTGGGCAGTGATGACAGACGTCGCGGGCGTACGCGAAATCCTCCGTCGGGAACGGGAACCACCGGTCCGGCTCGGGGTCGGCGCGGCACGCGGCGTCAACCCAGCCCGTGGGGTCGTCGGAGGCAGGCAGCAGGGTGGACAGGGTCGTGTCCAGGACGTCGGTCATCGGGAAATCTCCCCTTCCCGGGAGAAGGTCGGTCGGGTGGCGGCGGGTGCGGGGATCTCGCGGCTAGACCGCCGCGAGATCCCTCCAGATCTGCCGCTGCGCCTTTTCGATGTGCCGGGGCGCCTTCGGCTCCCAGAGGAGCGGCATTCCCGCCTCCTCCGGTGTGCGGTCGGCCTTCCTCTGGTTGCAGGGGATGCAGCAGGCCACGAGGTTGGCCCACGTGTTCGGGCCGCCGCGGCTCCTCGGCAGCACGTGGTCGATGGTCGTCGCGACCGGCTCGGCGCAGTAGCCGCACCGATTGCGGTCGCGCCGGAACACGCCCGCGAACGTCGCGCGGCTGCTGTCGGTCACCAGCACGGAATGCGGGACGTGGACGTAGCGCAGCAGACGAATGGTCCGCGGCAGGCTGATCTCGACGTGCTGCGAGCGAATCGGGAACGGCGGCTCCCGATCCGCGACCGTCTCGGCCGCACCGACACTGATCAGCACGACGGCGCGCTCCGCGGGGATCCCGCAGAGGGCCTCGTACGTGACATTGAGGACCAGCACATCCGCGCGCGACCAACTGCGGGCGTCGAGGGTGCTGCCGGGCGGGTTACGGGAGAAGTGCCTCACGGGAGATCTCGGTTCTGTCGTCGGTTCGCGGCGGTGGGGGCACGCCGGGCAACGGAAGTCGAGTCAGGCGTGCCGGGTGGAGCGGTAAGTCTTCGGGGCGGGCATGATCCCGCATTCGCCTTGCCGGCCGGCGGGGAAGGAGGAGGCGGCGCCCGTGCGTGACGGCTGCAACCGGGGTGCGTGGGCTGCGGGCAGTGCGCGCATCGCTACGTCCTTCCTGAACTCGACGTGTGAACCGAACAGAACACGTCGAGCATGACACAGCGCGCCGCCCGCGTCCTGGCATTTTCCGCGTCGTCGGACCCGTGAGCCGGGGCGTGTCGAATCGGACAGGACGCGCGACACGTCCGATGGATGCGGTGAAGTAGCGGTTCTCTCGCTACGGTGTTCGATACGTACCCCGAATGAAGGAGACATCGTGGCACTTCCCCAGCTCACTGACGAACAGCGGGCAGCAGCTCTCGAGAAGGCCGCCGCCGCTCGTAAGGCACGCGCAGAGCTCAAGGACAAGCTCAAGTCCGGTGACATCACCCTCAAGCAGGTCCTTTCCAAGGCAGATGTCGACGACATCATCGGAAAGACCAAGGTCAGCGCCATTCTGGAAGCCCTGCCGAAGATCGGCAAGGTGAAGGCCCAGGAGATCATGGCCAACCTGGAGATCGCTCCGACCCGCCGCCTCCGTGGCCTCGGCGACCGTCAGCGCGACGCCCTGCTGGCGCACTTCAGCTGACACGTTCCCCGGGTGCCCGCCCCATCGCCTTCAGGCGACGGGCGGGCGCCCGGACGCGTCTTTCCTGCCCCCACCCCCGCTAGTGCAACCAGAAGGTTGCGCAAGTAGCCGCCGATATGCAACCGTAAGGTAGCACATTGTCGAGAGGTGAGGATGATCATGAGCGTTCCGGACGCATCCCAGGACAGGATCGAGCGCGAGATCCAGATCGACGCCCCCATCGAGCGGGTGTTCCGGCTGGTGAGTGAACCCGGCTGGTTCATCGGCGACGGCGAACCCGGCAAGACGACCACCACACGCGAAGGCGACGTCTTCGTCGTGGACTTTCCCCCGTACGGGCGCTTCCCGATACTTCCCGTCAAGTCCGACGCACCGCACTACGTCTCGTTCCGTGGGGGAGACGATCCCGCGCAGCCGCTCGTGGAGGGCACGTCCACCCTGGTCGAGTTCTTCCTGTCGGAGCGGGGCGGCGGCACGCTCCTCCGCGTCGTCGAGACCGGATTCGCCGCCCTGTACCCGAATGCCGAGCGCCGCGCGGCCGCCTACGACGGCAATATCGAGGGCTGGGAAATGCAACTCGCGTTCGCCAAGCGTCACGCCGAACGCGGCGAATAGAGCATCTGTCGTGTCGACCTCGCTGACCGCAGTCGGGGGTTGCGGTCAGCGAGGTCGGTGCGCCGCCGTTTCCGGAGGCACGCTCGGATAGTCGTCGGGTCAGTGCACTTCGTTACGCGCCTCGTCCGCTCGGATGCCGGCGCGACGAAATCGGGGAGTACGGACTCGGGTCGATGTCCGGTCGCCGTTCGTCCACGAGATCCGCGAGGATGCGGGCCGAGCCGACCGCCATGGTCCAGCCGACGTGACCGTGACCGGTGTTGAAGTACAGGTTGTCGTGACGCCCCAGCCCGATCATCGGCGGGCCGTCGGGCGTCATCGGGCGAAGGCCCGTCCGGTATCTGGCCGTGTCCCAGTCCACCGCGCCGGGGAACAGTTCGTTCCCGGCGTCCACGATGCCCGCGTAGTCGGCGGGCGAGTGACTGCGGTCGTACCCGACGAATTCCGCGGTGGCCGACATTCTCAGCTCGTCACCGAACCGCGACCAGGCGACGAGTGTCTTCTCGTCGATGCCGCCGACCACCGGCGCGCGTTCGGGGTCCTTGACGGTCGCGGTCAGCGTGTATCCCTTGGCCGGGTAGACGGGCAGTCGCAGACCGACACTCCTCGCGACGAGAGCACTCGCGGCCCCGGCGGCGAGGACGAAGGCATCCGCGCGGATGTGGCCCCGATCGGTGTCGGCCGACGTGATGGCCGCACCGTCGGACTCGAGGGCCACGACGGACGTGCCCAGGTGGAACCGGACCCCCAGCCGACCGCATTCCTCGGCGAGCCCCACCGAGAATCGGTGCGGGTCGCCGGTGCCGTCGGTGCGGTCGTGGATCGCACCGGCGAACGTGGCCGTCCCGTGCCGGAGGGCGGGCTCCGCGGCCGCGATCTCCTCGGGTCCCAGCACGTCCTGCAGCTGTCCGTGGTCGCGGAGCAGCTGCGAGTTCACCTGCGCTTGCTCGAGTTCCGCTTCCTCCCGGTACAGGTACAGCACGCCGTTCCGTGTCTGGCAGTACTCCAGGTTCTCGCGGGCGGTGAGTTCGTCCATCAGCTGCTGGCTGTACCGGGCCAGGCGGAGCTTCGCGAGAGTGTTCGACCGCGCCCGGGAGGCCGTGCACTCGCGGAGGAATCGCACACCCCACCGGGCGAGTTCGGCGTCCGCCCGGGGACGGACGCGGATCGAGGTCGACGCGCCGAGCAACGATCGGACCAGCATGGTGGGAGCCGTCGGCGACGCCCACGCGTAGGAGTGACCGGGGGCGATCAGTCCGGCGGTGCTCGCGCTGGTGTCGGACGCGACCTCGCTGCGCCGGTCGTACACATGAACCTCGTGTCCGCGTTCGGCGAGAGCGTGGGCGGTCGCGACTCCCACGACCCCTGCTCCGAGTACTGCCACCTTCATTCCGCTTCCTTTCCTTCGGTCGATCCCCGGCCCGTGACGGCGACGGCCTGTATCTCCACGAGCAGCTGCGGGTCCAGCAGGGCCGCGACCACGGTGGCCCTGGCCGGGCGGTGGTCGGCGGCGAACCAGCGCCTCCATTCCTCGTTGAAACGCGGGGCGTCGTCGGCGTTCGCGAGATACACCGTGGCCGAGGCGATGTCGTGCATGGTGGCGCCTGCCGCGGCGAGGACCCTGTCGAGTCGTGTGAGGGAGTGACGGGTCTGCTCCACCACGTCGGTGCCGACGACGTTGCCGGTGTCGTCGAACGAGACCTGGCCGGAGACGAACACGAGGTCGCCGACCCTGCGCGCCGACGGGTACGGGCTGGTGCCGGTGGTCACCCCGGGCACGTCCACGATGTCACCCATGGTCGGGCTCACCCGCTGTGGTGTCGCCGCGGTCGCCGCGCAGCACTTCCTTGACGTAGAAGCGCCAGCCGAGAAATCCGACCCAGAGGGTGACGGTGACGACGGCGGTGGGTACCCCGTAATAGAGGAGGGTGGGAATCATGCGAATTCTCCTTCGGTGACGCGGACAGCAGGCTGCTGTCGGCGCGGATAGCGGGACGAGGTGGCCATGGCGACCGTGACGAAGACGAGCAGGTTGGCGACGACGCCGGGCACCAGCCCGTCCAGTCCGAACGGAGCGTCGAGGCCCCACTGCCACACCGCGGTGACGATCGCGCCCGCCGTGATCGCCGACAGTGCCGCCGGAGCGGACCGCACGCCGAACAGCACGGCGCCGAACAACGGGACGATGACCGTCGGAGCCCACAGGGTGTAGCTGTAGAGAAGGGCGTCGACGATGGACGGGACGCTGAGGGCGAAGATGGTCGCTCCGGCACCGACGACGACGCTGGTGGCCCGCTCGACGGTGAGCCGCCTCGACGGTGGCAGCGCGGTGGGGCTGAGCGGCTGGTAGATGTCCTTGGTCAGGACGACGGCGGTGGAATTGAGGTAGGAACTGGCCGTCGACATCACGACCGCCATCAGCGCCGCCACCACCAATCCGAGAACGCCGACCGGCATCAGGTTCATCACCACGGTCGGAAGCGCCTGATCGCTTTCGATGTCCGGGTACAGGACGAGTGCGATCAACCCGAGAGACGCCGAGGTGAAGAAGAAGAAGAACGAGAAGAACCCGGCCAGTGCGTAGCCCTTACGGGCGTGCCGCGAGTCGGGGGTGGAGAACGTCCGCTGCGCGTACGGCGGGACCAGCGTCTCGCCGAGCAGTAGTGCCGCGAAGAGCGTGAGGAACTGTGCGGGGGAGTAGTCGCCCATGAACGAAAGATGCTCGGCGGGAACGTTGTCCAGGAGAGCCGACGGTCCGCCGACGGCGTCGAGCCCGATGAGGAGCGCCACCGGCAGGAGCACTCCGAGGAAGACGAACTGCAGCAGGTCGGTCTGGATCACCGCCCACGCCCCACCGAACGAGGAGTAGAGAATGACCACTCCCATCCCGATGATCACCGCGGGCACGGTGGGCACGTCGAGGGTGGCGTTGACGACGGTGCCGATGGCCAGGGCCTGGGCGCCGAGGATGCCGGCGCACAGGACGACGGACAGTACGCCGGTGACCAGTCTCGCAGGCCGGCCGTAGTGGGTCTCCATGATGTCGCCGAGGGTGTGGGCGCCGATGTAGTTCTTGAGTCTGGGCGCGACGAAGTAGCCGACGAGCACCGTCTGAACGCCGAACGCGCAGAAGGCGAACATGTACACGTATCCGTCACGCATGGCGGCGCCGGCGACGCCGAGCGATGCTCCGCCGCCGAGGAAGGCTGCGGCCAGGCTGCCGAAGAAGACCGGCCAGATGATCCGGTTGCCTGCCACGGCGAAATCGTCCGGCGACTTGACGCGTCGCATGGTTTGGACGCCGATCAGGACGAGTAGCAGGAAGTAGGCACCGAGAAGTATCCAGTCGAGGATTGCCATGTGAACTCCTAGTTGGGATGAACCCATCGTAGGAACGTCATGTGACCGTAGTCACTAGGCGAGTTGCCCTTGATCTACACTGAGATCGATACCCAATTGTGCGATGTGCACAACTCCCACAAGCGTTCGGAAGGGCAGTCGATGCTGAGTGAGGCTCTGGCGCAACAGATCGCGAACGAGATCACCGACGTCATCGGGTTCAACGTGCTCATCACGGATGCGGCCGGAACGGTGGTCGGCAGCGGGGACGAACGTCGCATCGGCCAGTTCCACGAGGCATCGATCGAGGTGATCCGTGCACGGCGCATGATCGCGCACTCGGCAGCGGACGTCCGCGACCTCGTCGGCAGTCTGCCCGGCGTCACCATTCCGCTCGTCATCGACGGTGACGTGGTGGGCACCATCGGGCTGTCCGGTTCACCCGAGCAGGTCGAACAGTTCGGGCTGGTGGTCAAGCGGCAGACCGAAATCCTGATGCAGGAGGCCTCGCGGATCGGTACCCGGCTGACCTACGAGCGGGCAGCGGAAGAATTGCTCCGCGACATCTGTGACTGGCATCGCTCCACGTTCACCGAGGCCCAGATCTCCCGGCGGGCAACGGGTCTGGGATACGACCTGCGCCGTCCCCGGGTCATGGTGCTGATCAGCTACGACAGTCACACCGACGACGCCGCCGTGGAGGGACGGCCCGTGTCCCTCGAGGTCCTGCGCGCCGTGCAGGACACCTTCGACTCCGCGACCGATCTGGTCGCACCGCTCGCCCGACAGGTCATCGCGGTCACCACCGTGGTGACCGCACCGATCCCGGCTGCGGATTCGGCTTTGACGGACCGGTGCCGGAAGTATGTGTCCCAGATCCGGGAACGAGGATGGGACACCCGCGTGGGGATCGGCTCGATCGCGCACGGGGTCGAGCACCTCAATCTGTCGTCCCAGGACGCGTACGACGCGCTCCGGCTCGGCGCGGTTCTCGACCCACGCGGCCAGGTCTACGACATCGACCGGTTCCGCCTCCATCAGGCCGTCTCGGTGATACCTGCGGAGACCCGTGACAGGCTGTCACGGGCCGTGCTCGGCGCGTTGGCCACCGACAACGACTGGCCGCAGTTGCAGGAGACGCTGATCGCCTGGGGGGAGTGCGGGTTCAACTCCAGCCGGGCGGCGAAGCGGCTGCACGTCCACCGCAATACCCTCGCCAACCGGCTCGACAAGATCGCCCGGCTCCTCGGTCGCCCGCTGGACGAACCGGGTCTGGGCATGACGCTCTACCTCGCCTGTGTGGTGGCGCGGCGGGCCGGCTGAGCCTTCAGCCGGCGTGTGGGTGAACACCACCGGCGCGCCGATCGCCGTGTCGCCGCCGATCGGCGGCATTCTCGATGCATACTCGACACTCTCGAGTGGTTGCTGCACTGGATGCGGCAGACGAACCGGAGGAATCCCTTGAACGACCACCACGTGCAGCTCTTCTCCGAGCTGCACACCACCGCAGGATCCCAGGCAGGCGGCGAGGACGCAGGCGAGGCGCTGCGCCCCGTCGACCCGGAGCATCGCACCGCCACCGAGGTGCACCGCGCGCTGTTCAGCGACCAGTAGCGAGGCGGACGGTAGCCCCGTCGTCGGTCGTCCGTGCGTTCATTAGACTCGACGGGTGACCAGTGCAGCTCCAGAAAATCCCCAGAACCGTGCCGATGCCCTCCCGAAGAGCTGGGACCCCAGTTCCGTCGAGGACGATCTGTATCAGGGCTGGGTAGACGCCGGTTACTTCCGCGCGGACCCTCACAGCGACAAGCCGGGCTACTCCATCGTCCTGCCGCCGCCCAATGTGACCGGCAGCCTGCACATGGGTCACGCGCTCGACCACACGTTGATGGACGCGCTGAGCCGCCGCAAGCGGATGCAGGGCTACGAGGTGCTGTGGCTGCCCGGCATGGACCACGCGGGCATCGCGACGCAGACCGTGGTCGAGAAGCAGCTCGCCGTCGACGGCAAGACGAAGGAAGACTTCGGCCGCGAGCTGTTCATCGACAAGGTGTGGGACTGGAAGCGCGAGTCCGGTGGCACCATCGGCGGCCAGATGCGCCGCATCGGTGACAGCGTCGACTGGAGCCGCGACCGGTTCACCATGGACGACGGGCTGTCCCGCGCCGTCCAGACCATCTTCAAGCGCATGTACGACGACGGCCTGATCTACCGGGCCGAGCGTCTCGTCAACTGGTCGCCAGTGCTGCAGACGGCGATCTCCGACATCGAGGTGAAGTTCGAGGACGTCGAGGGCGAGCTGGTCTCGCTGCGGTACGGCTCCCTGAGCGACGACGAGCCGCACGTCGTGGTCGCGACCACCCGTGTCGAGACGATGCTCGGCGACACCGCCGTGGCCGTCCACCCCGACGACGAGCGCTACAAGCACCTGATCGGAACGACGCTCGAGCACCCCTTCACCGGGCGCGACATCCCGATCATCGCGGACGAGTACGTCGATCCCGAGTTCGGCACCGGCGCCGTCAAGATCACGCCTGCGCACGACCCCAACGACTTCGAGATGGGCCTGCGGCACAACCTGCCCATGCCGACCATCATGGACAAGACCGGCAAGATCGCCGACACGGGAACGCAATTCGACGGTCTCGACCGCTTCGAGGCACGGGTCAAGGTGCGTGAGGCGCTCGCCGAGCAGGGTCGCGTGGTCGCGGAGAAGCGGCCCTACCTGCACAGTGTCGGACATTCCGAGCGCACCGGTGAGTCCATCGAGCCGCGCCTGTCGTTGCAGTGGTGGGTGAAGGTCGAGTCCCTCGCGAAGGCCGCCGGCGACGCGGTGCGCAACGGTGACACGGTCATTCACCCGGCCAGTCAGGAACCGCGATGGTTCGCCTGGGTCGACGACATGCACGACTGGTGCATCTCGCGTCAGCTGTGGTGGGGTCACCGGATCCCGATCTGGTACGGCCCCGACGGCGAGGTCGCATGCTTCGGACCGGACGAGACCGCGCCCGAGGGCTGGGTGCAGGATCCCGACGTCCTCGACACCTGGTTCTCCTCCGGGTTGTGGCCGTTCTCGACCATGGGCTGGCCCGAGAAGACGCCCGAGCTCGAGAAGTTCTATCCCACAAGTGTTCTCGTCACCGGTTACGACATCCTGTTCTTCTGGGTGGCGCGGATGATGATGTTCGGCACGTATGTGTCGGAGGACGACGCCATCACTGGGCGGGGCGAGCGAAGCGACGGGGTGTTCAGCGAAGGCAAGTCCGGACCGCAGATGCCGTTCCAGGACGTGTTCCTGCACGGCCTCGTCCGCGACCAGTTCGGCAAGAAGATGTCGAAGTCGCGGGGCAACGGCATCGACCCGCTCGACTGGGTCGACCGCTTCGGCGCCGATGCGCTCCGCTTCACGCTGGCCCGCGGCGCCAACCCCGGCAGCGACCTGTCCGTCGGCGAGGACCACGCGCAATCGTCGCGGAACTTCGCGACCAAACTGTTCAACGCGACCAAGTTCGCCCTCATGAACGGGGCCGCGCCGGCACCACTGCCCGGACGCGGCGAACTGACCGACGCCGACCGGTGGATCCTCGACCGCCTCGAGCAGGTGCGCGGGGAGGTCGACGCCGCATTCGACCGGTACGAGTTCAGCAAGGCGTGCGAGGCACTGTTCCACTTCGCGTGGGACGAGGTCTGCGACTGGTACCTCGAGCTGGCCAAGGTGCAGTTCGCCGAGAACGACACGGTCGCGGCGAACACGCGGGCCGTGCTCGGCAACGTCCTCGACGCCCTGTTGCGCCTGCTCCACCCGGTGATCCCGTTCGTCACGGAGACCCTGTGGAAGGCGCTCACCGAGAACGAATCCGTCGTCGTGGCGGAGTGGCCGCAGTCGAGCGAGACCGCCGCGGATGCGGTTGCGGCGCAGCGTGTCGAGGACATGCAGCGACTGGTGACCGAGGTGCGCCGATTCCGCAGCGACCAGGGGCTCAAGCCCTCGCAGCGGGTGCCCGCGCGGATCAGCGGCATCGCCGAGGCCGATCTGGACACGCAGCTCGCCGCGGTCACGTCGCTGGCGCGTCTGACGGACCCGGAGGACGGTTTCGCGGTGTCCGCGTCGGTGGAGGTGCGCTTGAGCAAGGCGACCGTCACCGTCGATCTCGACACGTCGGGCAACGTCGACCTGGGCGCCGAGAAGGCGCGGCTGGAGAAAGATCTCGCGGCCGCGCAGAAGGAACTCGCCGGAACCACCGCGAAGCTGTCCAACGAGGCGTTCCTGGCCAAGGCCCCCGACGCCGTCAAGGAGAAGATCCGTACGCGTCAGCAGATCGCGACGGAAGAAATCGAACGCATCACCAAGCGATTGAAGGAGCTGGAAGGCGCGTGACCTCGCCCGACTTCACGCCGGAGGAAGTCAGTCCTGTCGACCTCGCGGAGCTGACACTGGTCGAGGCGGAACTCGACAAGCGGTGGCCCGAGACGAAGATCGAGCCGTCCCTCACCCGGATCGCGGCCCTGATGGACGTGCTCGGTTCGCCGCAGCACGGCTATCCCGCCATCCACGTCACCGGCACCAACGGTAAGACGTCGGTGACGCGGATGATCGACGCGCTGCTCACGGCGCTGCACCGGCGCACCGGCCGCACCACCAGCCCGCACCTGCAGCTCGCCACCGAGCGCATCAGCATCGACGGGCGCCCGGTGTCGCCCCGCCGGTACGTCGACACGTACCGGGAGATCGAACCGTACGTGCAGATGATCGACCAGCAGTCGCAGGCGGCCGGCGGCCCGGCGATGAGCAAGTTCGAGGTGCTCACCGCGATGGCGTACGCCGCGTTCGCGGAGGCACCCGTCGACGTCGCCGTCGTCGAGGTGGGTCTCGGCGGGCGTTGGGACGCAACCAATGTCATCGACGGCGAGATCGCGGTGATCACCCCGATCAGCCTCGATCACGCCGAGTATCTCGGCGATGACCTGGCCGGGATCGCCGAGGAGAAGGCCGGCATCATCAAGAAGGGCCGCGAGGACGCGCTCGTGCCCCGCGACGCCGTCGCGATCCTCGCCGAGCAGACGCCGGAAGTGATGGAGGTGCTGCTCCGCCGGGCCGTCGAGGTGGATGCCGCGGTCGCGCGGGAGGGCTCCGAGTTCACGGTGCTGGCCCGGCAGATCGCGGTCGGCGGCCAGCAGCTCGAACTCCAGGGCCTCGGCGGGGTCTACACCGACATCTTCCTGCCCCTGCACGGGGAGCACCAGGCGCGTAACGCGTCGCTCGCGCTCGCGGCCGTGGAGGCGTTCTTCGGTGCGGGCCCGGAACGGCAGCTCGACCAGGAGGCCATCCGGGAGGCGTTCGCCTCGGTCGTCAATCCGGGCAGGCTCGAACGTGTGCGCAGCGCCCCGACCGTCTTCCTCGACGCCGCGCACAACCCGGACGGGGCTCGTGCGCTCGCCGCCGCCCTGACCGCCGAGTTCGACTTCCGCAAGCTGGTCGGCGTCGTCAGCGTGATGGGGGACAAGGACGTCGACGGCATCCTGTCGGCGCTGGAACCGGTGTTCGACGAGCTCGTCGTGACGAACAACGGTTCGGCGCGGGCCATGGACGTCGACGATCTCGCCAATCTCGCGGTCGCCAAGTTCGGCGACGAACGCGTCGTCGTGGCGCCCACACTCGCGGACGCGCTGGAAACGGCCATCGGACTGGCCGAGGAGGTCGCCGAGCCGGGTGAAGCAGTATCGGGGGCGGGCGTCGTGGTCACCGGATCCGTGGTGACCGCCGGTGCGGCCCGCACCCTCTTCGGAAAGGACCCAGCGTGAGCGAGCCAGACTCGAGTGCTTCGGAACCGGAGTTCGGGCCGCCGACCAAGGACCCGTGGAAGGGATTCCGCGGTGTGGTCGCGGGATCTCTGATTCTGGAAGCGATCGTGGTGCTTCTCGCCCTGCCGGTCGTCGCGACGGTCGGCGGCGGACTGACCTGGTGGTCCGGAACGTACCTCGTGGGGCTGGCGGTGCTCATGATCCTCGGGGCGGGCCTGCAGGGCCGCCCCTGGGCGATGAAGTACAACCTGTTGTTGCAGGTGGGGCTCCTGCTCGGGTTCTTCGTCCACGTGTCGATCGGCTCGGTCGGAGTGGTCTTCGCCATCCTGTGGGGATACCTTCTCTACTTCCGCCGGAATGTCCGCCAGCGAATGGAGCGGGGCCTGCTGCCGGGGCAGCGGGGCTGACCATTTAGGCTGTGCGCCGTGACTGAGCGCACCCTTGTACTGATCAAGCCCGATGCCGTTGCCCGCGGATATGTAGGAGAAATCCTCGGTCGTATCGAGCGGAAAGGTCTGACGATCTCCGCGCTCGACCTGCGCACCGCTCCCGGCGACATCGCAGCCGCCCACTACGCCGAGCACGAAGGCCGCCCGTTCTACCCGGGCCTGCTGGAATTCATCACGGGCGGCCCGCTCGTCGCGGCAGTGCTCGAAGGTCCGCGGGCGATCGCGGCGTTCCGTCAGCTCGCCGGCGGCACCGACCCCGTCGAGAAGGCCGTTCCGGGCACGATTCGCGGTGACTTCGGGCTCGAAGCCCAGGAGAACCTGGTGCACGGCTCCGACTCGGTCGAGTCCGCCGAGCGCGAGATCGCCCTCTGGTTCCCGCACCTCGCCGCCAACTGATCTACCTCTCCACCCACCCCTCGACCCACCGGCCTGCCCTCCGGGCCGGCGGCGCCCTCGCGTGCGGAACATGTTCCAGACCGATACGTGCGCCGCTGGCACGGACTGCGGCACACGTGTGGGATACTGAGGGTGGTCGGACCGCAATTTGTGCACCACGTGGCTTCGACCGGATGACACCACGGCTCGATGCCCTTCATCGCTGCCCCTGCGTCAACAGGAAATACCTGGGCGTTTCGGCACGCTGGATGATCAGGCGCTCGCGCCGCGGACGACGGCCATCCGCAAGGCACTACATGGGTGTGCAGTGAAAACGGACACTGCACGCGCTGTGTGGAGCGAGACCAGACAATCTCGCGCTCACATCTGGGGCGCGAGTACACACACTGCGCCCTCGCGTGGCCGCGTGACACCCCCAGACACGGGAGTGGACGCGCCCGGGGGCTGAGGAGACTACGTGGCCGATCAAGCGCCGCCCACAAATTCAGAGCCGAACGAATCGGCCACCGCCGGGAGCGCGGTTCCCGCTCTTCCGGAGAAGATTCGCGTTCACGCCCTCGCGAAGTTGCTGGGCGTGACGAGCAAGCAGGTTCTCGCCGAGGCTGCGGCCCTCGGAACCGAACTGCGCAGCGCGCAGTCGAGCCTGCAACGCGACGTCGCCGAGCGTGTGCACGCAGCTTTCACCGCTGCGCAGAACGCTCCCACCGAGCCACCCGCAGCGGCCGAACCGGCCGCGGAGACCCCGGCCGCCGAACCGGTCGCGGAAACCCCGGCCGCCGAACCGGCCGTCGAGGTCGCGCCGGAACCGGTCGCGGCTGCCGACGTCGAGGAAGCGGCGGTCGAGCAGACTCCCGCTCCGGCGGTTCCCGCCGAGGAAACTCCCGCCCAGGAACCCGTCGCGGAGGAGGCCGCGGTTTCCGAGCGCGACCTCGGACGTGGCCTGTTCACCACCGCGTCCTACCAGGTCGAGGCGCCCGCCGCCGAGCCCGCCGTGGAGACCCCGCCCGCCGTCTCGCAGGTCCCGCTCTTCCTGCAGCCCGACCTCGCGGCGGTCGAGACCCCGCCGCGTCGCCGCCGCAGTCGCCGGGACGCCGGGACCCCGGAACCCACCACCGAGCAGCCGCCCGTCGTCGAATCGCACGACGAGGTGCCCGAGACCGCGAAGGCCACGGACACCGGAACCGCCGAGACCGAGACGGACGAGTCCGACGTCGACGGCGACCAGCCGCGTCGTCGTCGCCGCGGCCGTCGCGGCCGTGGTCGCGGACGGGGCGAACAGCAGAACGAGCAGGACACCGACACCGACACCGAGGGTCCCGAGGCCGAGGAATCCGCGCGGGAATCCGCGCGCGAGGAGAAGGTCGCCGAGACACCGGCTCGGGAGCTCGAAGAGAAGCCGAAGAAGGAATCCGAGGAGAAGCCCGCTGAGGCCGAGCAGGCCGAGGCGGAGTCCGGTGACGAAGAGGCCGGTGAGGGCGACTCCGACGGGTCGAGCCGTCGCCGCCGTCGCCGTCGTCGTCGCAAGTCCGGTGGCGAGGGGGCGGGAGAGGCCACGTCCGAGGACGATCCGCCGAACACCGTCGTCCACGAGCGTGAACCTCGCAACAAGAGCCGCTCGAAGGACGAGGTCCAGGGCATCACCGGTTCGACGCGGCTCGAGGCGAAGCGTCAGCGTCGCCGTGACGGCCGGGATGCCGGCCGCCGGCGTCCGCCGATCCTCACGGAATCGGAGTTCCTGGCCCGCCGCGAGGCCGTCGACCGCGTGATGGTGGTGCGCGACCGCATCGCCACCGGGCAACCGCACGCGACGACGCAGGTCGCCGTGCTCGAGGACGGCGTCCTCGTCGAACACTTCGTGACCACGTCGGCGTCGGCATCGATGGTCGGCAACGTGTACCTCGGACGCGTCCAGAACGTGCTGCCCAGCATGGAAGCCGCGTTCATCGACATCGGCCGCGGCCGCAACGGCGTGCTGTACGCGGGTGAGGTCAACTGGGAGGCCGCCGGGCTCGGCGGCAACTCCCGCAAGATCGAGCAGGCTCTCAAGCCGGGCGATCAGGTGCTGGTTCAGGTCAGCAAGGACCCGGTCGGGCACAAGGGTGCGCGGCTGACCACGCAGATCAGTCTCGCGGGCCGCTTCCTGGTGTACGTGCCGGGCGGCACGTCCACCGGCATCAGCCGCAAACTCCCCGACACGGAGCGCAAGCGCCTCAAGGACATCCTGCGCGACATCGTGCCCTCGGACGCCGGAGTCATCATCCGGACCGCGTCGGAGGGTGTGAGCGAGGAGGAACTCGCTCGCGACGTGAAGCGCCTGCAGGACCAGTGGGCCGGGATCGAAGCGCAGGCCGCGAAGGCGGAATCCGGCAAGTCCGGTAACCCGCAGGCCCTGTACGAGGAGCCCGACCTTCTCGTGAAGGTCATCCGCGACCTGTTCAACGAGGACTTCTCCAAGCTCGTCATCGAGGGCGAGAAGGCCTGGTCGACGGTCGAGTCGTACATCAAGTCCGTGGCCCCCGATCTCATGCCGAGGCTCGAGCAGCACACGTCGGACAACGGTGTCGACGTCTTCGTGGCGCACCGCATCGACGAGCAGCTGGCGAAGGCGCTCGACCGCAAGGTCTGGTTGCCGTCCGGCGGCACGCTCGTGATCGACCGCACCGAGGCCATGACCGTGGTCGATGTCAACACCGGCAAGTTCACCGGTGCCGGCGGAAACCTCGAGGAGACCGTCACCCGGAACAACCTCGAGGCGGCCGAGGAGATCGTCCGGCAGATGCGCCTGCGCGACATCGGCGGCATGATCGTCGTCGACTTCATCGACATGGTGCTCGAATCGAACCGCGACCTCGTGCTGCGACGGCTGACGGAAGCCCTGGGCCGGGATCGCACCCGCCACCAGGTGTCCGAGGTCACGTCGCTCGGTCTGGTCCAGATGACGCGGAAGAAGTTGGGCACCGGACTGGTCGAGGCGTTCTCGACGACGTGTGAGCACTGCCACGGCCGGGGCATCCTCGTCCACGCCGAGCCGATCGAGGTGAAAGCCTCCGAGGACAACGGTGCGCGCGGCGGGTCGTCCCGCGGCGGCGACTCCGGTGGCTCCCGCAAGAAGCGGGGACGCGACAAGTCGTCCGGCGGGGAGACGTCGCAGCCTCCCGTGCACGAGGAGACCCCGACGGTGGACGCCACCGTCAAGCGGGCCCACCCGGTCGCTCTCGCGATGGCACACCACCATCACGAGGAGGAGGCCGCGCACGCACACAGCGGGCACGAGGCGGAATCCGCCGCGCAGCCCGCGGCGGCGGTTCCCGAGCCCGAGCAGCCGGTCGCCGTGGAGGCGGAGACGCCGGCGGCTGACCTGCCCGGCATCGAAGAAGCCATGGCCGAGGCCCCGGCAGCGGTCGCCGCGGAAGCCGTCGTGGCACCCGAGGCGGAGGAAGTCGTCGTCGAGGAAGCTGTCGTCGAGGAAGCCGTGGCCGAAGAGCCGGTCGTCGAACCTGCGCCGGCCGAAGAGGCTCCGGTCGCCGAGACCCCGGAACCCGTCGTGGAGCGCGAGCCCGAGCCCCAACCGGAGCCGGTGGCCCCGCCGCGGCGCAGGAGTCGTCGGGTGTCGAGGGCAGCGGCCGCGCCGGTGTCCGAAACCCCGAGCGCCGGGACCGTGTTCGTGATCCCGACATCGGAGACCGGCGCGGAGCACGCACCGGAGCCGGAACCGGCCATGTCGGCTTCGGCCGTGAGCGGACCGCCCGCGTCCTCGCCCGACGGCGCGGATGCGCAGGCAGCGCCGCGCAGGCCGCGGCGCCGCCGGGCGGCGGCACGTCCCGCCGGCCCGCCGGTGGACGCCGACAACTGACGAGGGAGCGCGGGAAGGCAATCGACGCCGGTTTGTACGGAACGGTTGCCTTCCTGTAACCTTGACCAGTCGCTACTCGGCGATGAAGGTCAGCTGTGCCCTCACCTGTGAAGGCTGCGCGATCTCGACCGAGCTAGCCGTCACACCAGACCAGTCGCGCACACTGTGGCGCGAGCAAGTTCGAAGAAGCAAGGGGTAGCCCTCCGATGGCAACGTACGCGATCGTCAAGACCGGCGGAAAGCAGTACAAGGTCGCTGTTGGTGACCTCGTCAAGGTCGAGAAGATCGAGGGTGAGCCCGGCACTGCTGTCTCGCTTGCTCCCGTTCTCGTCGTCGACGGATCCGATCTGACGACCGACGCCGACAAGCTGGCCAAGATCTCGGTCACGGGTGAGGTCGTCGAGCACACCAAGGGCCCGAAGATCCGGATCCACAAGTTCAAGAACAAGACCGGCTACCACAAGCGTCAGGGCCACAGGCAGAAGCTGACGGTCCTCAAGGTCACCGGCATCAAGTAGCTAGAGCTTCAGAGCTGATTTCACCCGAGGAGGGTCAAGAACATGGCACATAAGAAGGGTGCATCCAGCTCCCGTAACGGTCGCGATTCAAATGCTCAGCGACTCGGCGTGAAGCGTTTCGGCGGCCAGTCCGTCAGCGCCGGCGAGATCCTGGTGCGTCAGCGCGGAACCCACTTCCATCCCGGCGTCAACGTCGGTCGTGGCGGCGACGACACGCTCTTCGCGCTCTCTGCCGGTGCCGTCGAGTTCGGCACCAAGCGTGGACGCAAGACCGTGAACATCGTTCCGGCGGCGGCAGAGGCCTAGTCCTGCCGCGAGTATGCATCGTCCCGTGAGGGACGTTTCAAGCTCCCAATAGGGGCGGACCTGGGTCGAGATACCCGGTCCGCCCCTATTGTTTTTTTCAAGAGTGAGATCAACACAATTGGCTGAGGAAGGATCCGGCAGTCATGTCCCGATTCATTGACCGCGTCGTGCTGCACGTCAGCGCCGGAAAAGGCGGCAATGGCTGCGCCTCCGTACACCGGGAGAAGTTCAAACCACTCGGTGGCCCGGATGGCGGCAACGGCGGGCGTGGCGGTGACGTCGTGCTCGAGGTGGACGGCAACGTCCACACCCTCCTCGACTTCCATTTCCACCCCCACGCGAAGGCCACCAACGGCAAGCAGGGGATGGGGAGCAACCGTGACGGCGCCCAGGGCGACGACCTGATCCTGAAGGTCCCCGACGGCACCGTCGTCCTCGACGAGGACGGGCGTATCCTCGCCGACCTCATCGGTGTCGGCACCCGCTTCGAGGCCGCCCAGGGTGGCCGCGGCGGACTCGGCAACGCGGCCCTGTCGTCGAAGGCGCGCAAGGCGCCGGGCTTCGCGCTCCTCGGTGAGGACGGTGTCGAGCGGGAACTGGTCCTCGAACTGAAGTCCGTGGCCGATGTCGGGCTGGTCGGGTTCCCGTCGGCGGGTAAGTCCTCGCTCGTGTCCGTGCTGTCGGCGGCGAAGCCGAAGATCGCCGACTACCCGTTCACGACGCTCGTGCCGAACCTCGGTGTGGTGTCGAGCGGCGACACCACGTTCACGGTGGCCGACGTGCCCGGGTTGATCCCCGGCGCGAGCGACGGCCGCGGGCTCGGACTGGACTTCCTGCGCCACCTCGAGCGGTGCGCCGTGCTGGCCCACGTCGTCGACTGCGCGACGCTCGACCCGGGCCGCGACCCGATCTCCGACATCGACGCACTCGAGGCGGAACTCGCCGCGTACAAGGGCGCGCTGTCCGGCGACGCCGGGCTCGGTGACCTCGCGGACCGGCCCCGCATCGTGATCCTGAACAAGGCGGACGTGCCGGAGGCGGCCGAGCTGGCCGAGATGGTCACCCCCGATCTCGAGGCCCGCGGGTGGCCTGTCTTCACGATCTCGGCTGTCAGCCGAGAGGGATTGCGCCCGTTGACGTTCGCGCTGGCGAAGCTGGTTGCGGACTACCGTGAGGCGCACCCGAAGGCCGAGCCGAAGCGTCAGGTGATCCGCCCGGTGATCGCGAACGAAAACAGCTTCAGCGTCGTCGCCGACCCCGAGATCCCCGGTGGGTTCATCGTCCGCGGCACGCGGCCGGAGCGCTGGGTGCGGCAGACGCAGTTCGACAACGACGAGGCCGTGGGCTACCTCGCCGACCGCCTCGCGCGACTCGGCGTGGAGACCGAGCTCGTCAAGCAGGGTGCGGAGCCGGGAGCGTCCGTCACGATCGGCAACGTGAGCTTCGACTGGGAGCCCCAGACACCGGCCGGCGTCGATCTCACCCGCACCGGCCGCGGTACCGACCCGCGTCTGGATCAGGTCGAGCGCATCGGCGCGACCGAACGCAAGCACGCATCCAGGGTCCGTCGCGGTCTCGAAGGCCTCGACCCCGAAGACCAGTGAGCGCCACCCGGCGCACGATCGCGTCGGCGGGCAGCATTGTCGTGAAGATCGGATCGTCCGCGCTGACCAGTCTGGTCGGCGGGCTCGACGTCCGTCGCCTCGACGAGCTGGCCGATGCGATCGAGGCACGGATGCGTGCCGGTTCCGACGTGGTCGTCGTGTCGTCCGGGGCCGTGGGCGCGGGTCTGGCTCCGTTGGGGCTGACCAAGCGGCCGCGGGACCTGGCGACGAAGCAGGCCGCCGCGAGCGTCGGCCAGCTGGCGCTGGCCCACGCCTGGGGCACGTCGTTCGCCCGATACGGGCGCACCGTCGGGCAGGTGCTGCTCACCGCGGACGACATCGCCCGCCGCGCGCAGCACCGCAACGCGCAACGCACTCTCGACCGCCTGCGCGCGCTGCACGCGGTCGCGATCGTCAACGAGAACGACACCGTCGCGACGGCGGAGCTGCGCTTCGGCGACAACGACCGGCTCGCGGCGCTGGTCGCGCACCTGGTCGGCGCCGACGCGCTGGTCCTGCTGTCGGATGTCGACGGGCTGTACGACGGCGACCCCCGCAAGGGCAATGCGACGCTGATTCCCGAGGTGAACAGCCCGGAGGATCTCGACGGGGTGGTCGCAGGCTCGGGCGGCGCTCTCGGCACCGGCGGGATGGCGTCCAAGCTGTCGGCAGCGCGCCTCGCGGCCGATGCCGGCGTGCCCGTGCTGCTCGCCGCCGCCTCGGACGCAGGGCCAGCGCTACGGGACGCCGGGGTGGGGACGGCATTCGCGGCCCGGCCGTCCCGGTTGTCGGCGCGCAAGTTCTGGGTACGCCACGCCGCGGACGAGCAGGGGATCCTGCACATCGACGAGGGCGCTGTGCGTGCCGTCGTCACCAAACGGCGGTCGTTGCTGCCCGCGGGGATCAGCGCGGTGTCGGGGCGGTTCTACGGCGGCGACGTCGTGTCGCTCCTCGGCCCCGACGAGCGTCCCGTGGCCAGGGGTGTGGTGGCGTACGACTCCGCCGAGATCAGCGACATCCTGGGCAAGTCGACCCAGGAACTGCCCGCGGAGATGCAGCGCCCCGTCGTCCACGCGGACGATCTGGTGCCGCTCTGACGGTCACGCGGGCAGCGCGGAGGACGCGTCGAGCAGTGCGGTGAGTGCCTCCGAGCAACCGGCGTGGAGGGTGAGGGTGGCGAACTCGTCGCCGCGTGTCGTTCCCCTGTTGACGATGACGATGGGGATTCCGCGCTTGGCGGCGTGCCGGACGAACCGCAGTCCCGACATGACGGTGAGCGACGAGCCGGCCACCAGGAGCGCCTCGGCCTCGTCGACCACGTCGTAGGCGGCGGCGACCCTCGGTTTCGGGACGGATTCGCCGAAGTACACGATGTCGGGTTTGAGAAGTCCGCCGCACGCCTCGCAGTCGACCATCCGGAAATGCTCGGTGCTGGTGATCACCGCGTCGGCGTCCGGTGCGATCTCCACTCCATGTGCGGCAGCGACGGTTTCGGCGAAACCGGGGTTCGCACGCTCGAGCCGGTCGGCGAGCGTCGCCCGCGAGATCAGGGCGTCGCACGCCAGGCACCGGACTTGGGCGTACGTGCCGTGCAGGTCGATCACCCGGCGACTGCCGGCCTTGGTGTGCAGCAGGTCGACGTTCTGGGTGATGACGGCACGCGCGACACCGGCCCGTTCGAGCCCCGCCAGCGCGCGGTGGCCCGTGTTGGGCCGGGCGGCGTCCATGTGCCGCCAGCCGAGGTGGTTGCGCGCCCAGTAGTGGCGGCGGAAGTCGGAGTCCCCGGTGAACTGCTGGTACGTCATGGGATTGCGCGGCGGCGACTCCGGACCCCGGTAGTCGGGAATTCCGGAGTCGGTCGAGATGCCGGCGCCGGTGATCACACACAGGCGCCGGCCACCGAGTACGTCGATCAGTCGGGCGAACACGCACTCCAGGGTAGCGCCGGCTCAGTACCCGACGACAGGATCGATCAGAGCGGTGAGATTCTCACCTGCGACGAAGCGGGCGACGTTCAGCGCCACGTGCTCGGCGAACGCCGGGGGCCGGACCGCAGGCGGGTTGGAATCGTGGGGGGTGATGATCACGTTGGGCAGATCCCACAGCGGGTGGCCGTCGGGAAGCGGCTCGGGATCGGTGACGTCGAGTCCCGCACCGCCGATCGTTTTGTCCCGCAGCGCTTTCACCAGTGCGTTGGTGTGCACGAGCGAGCCGCGCGCGACGTTGATCACCCACGCGGTCGGCTTCATCTGCGCGAACTCCGCCGCCCCGACCAGATGGTGCGTGGCGTCGGTGGCGGGAGCCCCGATCACGAAGTGGTCCGCGCGGGCCCACACCTCGCCGAGACGGGTGGTGGGGAGCGTCTCGATCGCGCCCGGCACCGGGCTTCCGGAGCGATTCACCGCGATGACGTCGGCCCCGACACCCGCGAGCATCGGGATCAGTGCCCGGCCGATTCCGCCGGCACCCACGATCGCGACCGTGGTGCCCCGCAGGGTGCCGATCTTCGAGAAGAACTCCTGCTGACGCCAGGTCTTCGCCTCGAGGTGCTCCGGTAGTGCCCGCACCCCGGCCAGCAGCAGCGTCAGAGCGTGCTCGGCGACGGTGGCGGCGAACGCGCCCGCCGCCGACGTCCACAGCACGGTGGTGTCAGGTCTGATCACCTTCGCGGCGAACCACTCCTCGACACCCGCGGAGTTCAACTGCACCCAGCGGATGTTCTCGGGAAGCGGGTCCGGGAACCCGATCGGACCCGCGGTCCAGACCAGGGCGTCCGCGGACTCGAAGGGTGCCACACGGGCGCCGCCCCGGCGCACCGCATCCTCGAGGAGCGGGTCCGGGGCGGGTCCGATGGCTATAGCTGGAACAGCAGCGTCGTCGGCCATGGGGTCGAACTTACGCGGGAACCTCGACCAACGGGTAGACACCGTTTTCGTCGTGGACCTCACGCCCGGTGACGGGCGGGTTGAACACGCACAGCATGCGCATTTCGGTGTCGGGCTCGACACGGTGACGCTCGTGACCGTTGAGCAGGTACATCGAACCGGGGCCGAGTTCGTAGACCTTGTCGTTGTCGAGGTCGATCAACTTGCCGGTTCCCTCGACGAGCCAGACGGCCTCGACGTGGTTGGCGTAATGGAACTCGTTGACCGAGCCCGCCTTGATCGTGGTCTCGTGGAACGAGAAGCCCACTTTGTCGCCGCCGAGGATGATGCGCTTGCTGCGCCAGTTTCCGTCCTCGCTGGTGATGTCGCGCTCGGTGTCGGTGATTTCTGCGGTGGTGCGAACGATCATGTGAGTGTCAGTCCTCTCTCTAGCTGCAAACCTTGCCGGTGGCGTCGGCGAGAATCGCGAGTCCGTGGTCCAGTTCCTCGTCGGTGATGGTGAGCGCCGGCAGGAGCTTGACCACCTCGTCCGACGGTCCGGAGGTCTCCGCGAGCAGGCCCTCGTCGAAGGCGAGCTTGCAGACCTTGCCCGCGTTCTCCGGCTCGTCGAACACGAGGCCCTGGACGAGGCCGCGACCGCGGGTGGAGATGGAGCCCTCGAACTGGTTCGCCAGATCGGTGAACGCCTGGTGGATCTTCTCGCCCTTTTTCAGCGTCGACTGGTGAAGGGTGTCGTCGGACCAGTAGTGGTCCAGCGCCACCTTCGACGTGACGAACGCCGGGTTGTTGCCGCGGAACGTGCCGTTGTGCTCGCCCGGTCCCCACACGTCGAGCTCACGCTTGAACAGCGTCAGCGCCATCGGCAGGCCGTAACCACCGATCGACTTCGACAGGCAGACGATGTCCGGGGTGATGCCGGCGATCTCGAAGGAGAAGAACGGCCCGGTGCGTCCGCAGCCCATCTGGACGTCGTCGACGATCAGCAGGATCTCGCGCTCGGCGCACAGGTCCGCGAGGGCGCGCAGCCACTCGGCGCGGGCGACGTTGACGCCGCCCTCACCCTGCACGGTCTCGACGATCACGGCGGCCGGACGGTTCAGGCCACTACCCGAGTCGTCGAGCACGCGGCGGAACCAGTGGAAGTCCTCGGTGACTCCGTCGAAGTAGTTGTCGAACGGCATCGGGGTGGCGTGCACCAGCGGGATTCCGGCGCCGGCGCGCTTCATCGAGTTACCGGTGACAGACAGGGCGCCGAGCGTCATTCCGTGGAAAGCGTTGGTGAAGTTGATGATCGACGAACGACCCGTCACCTTGCGCGCCAGTTTCAGTGCGGCCTCGACCGTGTTGGTGCCGGTGGGTCCGGGGAACTGGACCTTGTAGTCGAGACCGCGGGGTTTCAGGATCTTGTCCTGGAACGTCTGGAGCAGGTCGCGTTTGGCCACGGTCGACATGTCGAGACCGTGCGTGATGCCGTCGCTGACGATGTAGTCGACGAGCGCCGACTTCAGGACCGGGTTGTTGTGGCCGTAGTTCAGCGAACCGGCACCGGCGAAGAAGTCGAGGTAGTCGCGACCGTTCTCGTCGCGGATCCACGATCCGGACGCCGACTCGAAGACGGCGGGCCAGCCGCGGCTGTAGCTGCGAACCTCGGATTCGAGGTTGTCGAAAATGTTCGTATCGAAGTTAGTCATGTTGCTGCATTCCTCCGGGGCATGCTCTTAGCCGATCGTGTACAGATCTTCGGCTTCGTGTCCATCGGGAAAATCGTTTGGGGAGAACAGTTCTTGCTTGTTGATCGCCGTGTCTCGGCGACGCGCCAATGCTGTGAACAGCGCGATCGAGGCCTCGTTGTCGGGGCTGATCGTCGTTTCAAGATGGGTAATCCCTTCGGGTGCAAGTCGGTCGAGCAGCGCGCTCAGCATGCGACCTGCAATTCCCTTGCCGCGCTGGTCTGCGTCTACGGCTACTTGCCAGACGAACAGCGTCGCTGGGGCTTCGGGGCGGATGAACCCTGATACGAAACCCACGACGCGCTCGTCAACGACTGCGACGACCGACGAGCGGCTGAAATCTCTACACCACAACAGGTATGCGTAGCTCGAATTGAGATCGAGCACTTCCGTGTTCCTGGCGATCTCCCAGAGCCGGACTCCGTCAGTGATCTCTGGACTTCTGAACAACACCGCGTCCGGCGCGGTGGTCGGGATGGCACTCTTCTGAACAGGCGTCATTGGAAATTCGAACCTAACAACCATCCCCTTCGATTTCACGTGCCTCGCGAAATTGGACAGTTCAGGTGGCGGAGCCTTGCAGGTGAGACGTGCAAAGTGATGCTCATCACATTATGTAACTTTTGGGTGAATCGCAAGCGACACACTTCGCCTATTTGAGACTCGCGAGCGCGAAGGGGAGGACCGACGCGGCACCCGCCGCGCGCAGCGTCCTGGCGGCCATCGTGAGGGTCCAGCCGGTGTCCGTGAGGGTGTCGACGAGCAGCACCGGACCGGCGCCGTCGGGAAGGCCGGGGACCTCCCAGGCGTCGACGAGCCCGGCCACCCGGTAGGCGGAGTTGGCCGCGGACACCGGCGGATGCTCCGGGCGCAGCCGCAGAACTCCCAGGTCGGTGAGGCGTCCGACGGCGGCGAGTTGCCCCGCGATCGAGGCCGACAGGAGAGGATGGGTGGCGGATTCGACGGCCATGACAGCGGTGGGCCGCTCGGTCCAGTCCCAGGAGGCCAGCACCTGGATGCAGGCCTTCAGGACGGCGTCGGGGGCGGGCCCGTCCGGTTCGTCGAGCAGGGAACGCAGCCGCTGACCCCAGCCCAGGTCGGACAGCCGGCCCAGGACGCGCCCCGGTTCGGGGCCATCCGTGATCTTCCCGGACAGCGTCACGCCGAGCTTCGCGAGGCCCGTGGGCCACTGTTTACGGGGCGCCAGGTCCACGCCTGGGCGCTCGAGGCGCGTTCTGGTCTGTTGCACCGCCTCGGCGTCCACGGTCGCGTCGTGGCGCACTCCGGTGCAGTTGTCGCACCGCCCGCACTCCGAGGCGCCCGCCGCCAGACCCGGATCGTCGAGCTGCTCGCGCAGGAACGCCATCCGGCACGTGGTGATCCGCTGGTAGTCGATCATCGCCTGCTGCTCGGACTCGCGGGCGCGTTCGAGGCGTTCGTACCGGTCGGCGTCGTACGTCCAGGGCTCCCCGGTGCCCACCCAGCCGCCACGCACCCGGCGTACGGCACCGTCCACGTCGAGGACCTTCAGGACCATCTCGAGCCGGGTGCGGCCCAGCTCCACCAGCGGCTCGAGCGCCTGCGTGGACTGCGGCCGCTCGGTGTCGAGGACCTCGATCACCCGCCGCACCACGTGCTCCCGGGGGAACGCCACCGAGGCGAAATAACTCCAGATCTGCCTGTCCTCGGATCCGGGCAGCAGGATGACCTCGGCGCGGTCGGTGGACCGTCCGGCACGCCCGACCTGCTGGTAGTAGGAGATGGGGGACGACGGCGCACCGAGGTGCACGACGAACCCCAGGTCGGGCTTGTCGAACCCCATGCCGAGCGCGGACGTCGCCACGAGGGCCTTGACCCGGTTGCCGAGCAGGTCCTGCTCGAGGGTCTCGCGCTCGGCGGCGTCGGTTTGCCCGGTGTATGCGGCGACCGTGTGGCCCTGCTCGGACAGCAGGCTCGCCAGATCCCGGGCCGCCGACACGGTGAGTGCGTAGATGATGCCCGAGCCGGGCAGGCTGTCGAGCTTCTGGGCGAGCCACGCGGCCCGGGCGGTGGCCTCCGGAATCTGCACGACCGACAGGTGCAGCGACTCGCGTTCGAGGCCGCCGCGGAGGACGAGGGTTTCGGCGCCACCCACCCCGAGCTGCGTGGAGACGTCGGAGACGACGCGGTCGTTCGCCGTGGCCGTGGTGGCCAGGACGGGGATTCCCTCGCCCAGTTCGGCGATCAGCGTGCGGATCCGCCGATAGTCGGGACGGAAGTCGTGACCCCAGTCCGACACGCAGTGCGCCTCGTCGACCACGACGAGGCCCGCGTCGGCGGCGAGGGAGGGGAGCACCTGGTCGCGGAAGTCGGGATTGTTGAGACGCTCGGGGCTGACCAGCAACACGTCGAGTTCGTTGTCCGCGACCCGGGCGTGGATGTCGTCCCACTCGGTGACGTTGCCGGAATTGATGGTGGCGGCGCGCACGCCCGCCCGCTCGGCGGAGGCCACCTGGTTCCGCATGAGGGCCAGGAGCGGCGACACGATGACCGTGGGGCCGTGCCCGTGCGCCCGCAGGAGCTTCGCCGCGATGAAGTAGACCGCCGACTTGCCCCAGCCCGTCCGTTGGACGACCAGCGCCCGTCTGCGGCCCACCACGAGCGCCTCGATCGCCGTCCACTGGTCGTCGCGGAGGGTGGCGTGCTCGCCTGCCAGCTCGCGGAGCAGCCGTTCGGCCTCGTCACGTAGTGCGGGTTCGGTGGCGGTCGTCATGCCCCCATGGTGCCCGACACGGGTGACACGGAGGATCCGGGCGGCGGCAGGAGCGCTCAGCCGGGCAGTGCCGCCTCGATCTCGGCCAGGGTCGGTGACGACGTGGACGCGCCTCGGCGGGTGGTGGCGAGCGCGCCCGCCGTGCATGCGAACGGGACGGCGGCCGCGGGCCCGCGCCGCCACGAGATGGCCAGGGCGCCGGCGAACGCGTCGCCCGCCCCGGTCGTGTCGACGACCTCGACCTCGGGGGAGTCGGCGTGGATCGCGGTGCCGTCGCTGCCCGCGTAGTCCGCGCCGGACGACCCCCGCGTGGTCACGACGTGGGCGACGGCGCCGATGACCTCGGCGCCGAGTTGCCCGGCCTCGGTCTGATTGACGAGGAGTACGTCGACCAGCTCGACGAGTTCAGGCGGAAGTGTCTGCGCCGGTGAGGGATTCAACATCACGACGGTACCGTGTGCCGCGGCGTGCGCCGCCGCGGCCAGCACGGTGCCCAGAGGTATCTCGAGTTGGCAGAGCAGGACGTCGGCGTCCGCGACGGCCGCGAGTTCGGCCGTCGTCAGGTCCACCACGGTGCTGTTGGCGCCCGCAACCACGACGATGCTGTTCTCACCGGCGGCGTCGACGGTGATCGCCGCGATCCCGCTCGGCCCGTCCACTTCGCGCAGGTACCGCGTGTCGACCTCGGCGTCCACCAGGGCCTGCCGCAGGTCGAGAGCGAACACGTCGGAGCCGACGGCGCCGATGAACGTCACGGCGCCACCGGCCCGCGCCGCGGCGATCGCCTGATTGGCGCCCTTGCCACCGGGGGTGGCGGCAAAGGCGTTGCCCAGGATCGTCTCTCCCGGCGCGGGCAACCGCTCGGCCGCCGTCAGCAGGTCCATGTTGATGCTGCCGACCACGGCGACCCTGGGAGCGGACATATCCCGAGACTAACCCGCGTCGGCGGCTGCCGTCTCCTGTGCGGGTGTCGCGGACGCGTCGCCCTTGGTGCGGCGGAGACGCTTCAGGATGCGGCGGGCCTCGGCGTCCGTGGCCACGGCGGGCGGCGAACCCTCCAGCGGCTTCCGGGCGGTCTCGGAGATGAGCAGAACCGCGATACCGCCGATGACGGCCGCGACCATCATGTACATCGGCGCGACGAGGTCACTGCCCGTCGCGTCCTGCAGCGCCGTGAGGACGAGGGGGGTGGTGCCACCGAAGATCGACACCGCGAGGTTGTATCCGATCGCCAGCCCGCCGTAGCGGATTCCGGTGGGGAACAGCGCGGGAAGGACCGACGGGAAGACGCCGACGAACAGCAGCAGCAGCCCGCCGAGCATCGCGAGGCCGACGAAGACGGTGAAGTAGTGCCCGACACCGATCAGCAGGTACGCGGGCAGCGACAGCGCGAAGAATCCGACGAAACCGGCCAGCAGCAACGGTTTACGACCCACCCGGTCGGACAGCTTTCCGACGAAGCTGATGCACACCATCATGATGAGCATCACGATGATCATGAGGACGAGGCCGTGCGACTCGTCGTAGCCGAGCGTGTTCGACAGGTACGTCGGCATGTAGCTGAGCAGGCCGTAGTGCGCGATGTTGTACGTGGCGACCAGGATGACGCACAGCACCAGCGGACGCCAGTTCTCCACCAGGGTCTCGCGCAGTTTGCGTCCCGTGGATTCGTCTGCGAGCGAACGCTCTTCGGCCTGCTCCATCTGCTGGAACGCAGGCGTCTCCTCGAGCCGCAGCCGCAGGTAGAGGCCGATCAGGCCGAGCGGACCGGCGAGCAGGAACGGAATTCGCCACGCCCAGTCCACCAGCGCGTCGGCGCTGACCACGGTGCTGATGACGGTGACCAGGCCCGCGGCCGCGACATACCCCGCGAGGGTTCCGAATTCGAGGAAGCTCGAGAAGAACCCGCGGCGCTTGTCCGGCGCGTACTCGGCGACGAACGTGCTGGCACCGCCGTACTCGCCGCCCGTCGAGAATCCCTGCACGAGCCGGAACAGCACCAGCAGAATCGGCGCCGCGAGCCCGATGGATCCGTAACTCGGGATCAGGCCGATGGCGAACGTGCTGCCCGCCATCAGGATGATCGTGGTGGCGAGCACCTTCTTGCGGCCGATCCGGTCACCGAGCGGACCGAAGAACAGCCCACCGAGGGGACGGACGATGAACGCCGCGGCGAAGATCGCGAACGTCGACAGTAGCTGTGCGGTACCGCTGGCCTCGGGAAAGAACACCTTGCCGATGGTGGTCGCGAGGTAGGCGTACACGCCGAAGTCGAACCACTCCATGGCGTTACCGAGCATGGTGGCCTTGACGGCTCGTTTGACGGAGGCCTCGTCGGTGACCGTGACATCAGGTGATTCGGCCACCTCGGCCGACGTGATCGAGTGATCTGGTGCATTCATGTCGTGCGCTCCCCAGCGCAGTTATCACCCGCGCGGGGCACGTACCTGATGCACGCATCTTTTCGTCGCCCGCACGGCGATTGCTGGTCGGGTTCGGCAACCCACGGCCCTTCGGCGCGATGCGGCCCCCGCCGATCGGCTCTGGCTCGTGGCTCGGTCCCGCCCCACCGTCCGGGGTGCGGGACTACCAGCTGTAAGAGCGATTACCGTAGCAAAGGATGTGCGGGCTTGTCGGCCCGAGCCTCAGTACGCCCGTGCGTACTGCGCCGGAATCTGCGGCGTCACCTGGGCATTCAATACCAGTGCGGCTTTTCGCGGCCAGTACGGGTCGCGCAGCAGTTCGCGCCCGAGGAACACGGCGACGGCTTCTCCCGACTCCACGATCCGCTCGGCCTGCTCCGGCTCGGTGATGAGCCCGACGGCGGCGGCCGGGACCGTGGTCTCGTTCTGGATGCGGCGGGCGAACGCGACCTGGTAGCCGGGCCCGATCGGGATCCGGGCGGACGCGACGCCACCGCTGGAGACGTCGACGAGGTCGACGCCGAGGTCGGCGAGGGCCTGCACGAGGGAAACGGTCTGATCCGGCGTCCAGCTGTCCGCGTCGAGGCCGGGCTCCTCGGACAGCCAGTCGGTGGCCGAGACCCGGACGAAGACGGGCAACTCGGCCGGCCACACCCCGCGTACCGCGTCGACAACCTCGAGCAGGAGGCGAATGCGGCCCGCGAAGCTGCCGCCGTACTCGTCGGTGCGGTGATTGCTGACCGGTGAGAGGAACTGGTGCAGCAGATAGCCGTGTGCCGCATGGATTTCCACCACCTTGAAACCGGCCCGCGACGCCCGCTCGGCGGCGGCGGCGAAATCGGCGACCACCTTCCGGATATCGGCGGTCGTCGCCGCGGCCGGCGGGGTGTGGTCGCCGAAACCGATCGCGCTCGGCGCCACCGTCTGCCAGGACAGCCGATCGTCGCCGTCGAGGCTCCCGCCCCCGCGCCACGGGACGTGCGCGGAGCCCTTGCGCCCGGCGTGACCGAGCTGGATGCCCGGGACCGCGCCGAAGTACTCGAGCTGTGCGTTGATCTCCGCGAAGGCCTCGGTCTGGGTGTCGTTCCAGATGCCGAGGTCGGCGGGACTGATGCGGCCCTCCGGGCTGACGGCCGTCGCCTCGGTGAGGATCAGGCCGGCACCGCCGATAGCGCGCGTCACGAGGTGGGTCCGGTGCCAGTCGCCCGGCACTCCCACATCGCGGCCCGTCACGTCTGCCGAGTACTGGCACATCGGCGCCATCCACACCCGATTGGGGACGGTGACTCCGCGGAAGGTGATGGGTTCGAACAACACGCTCACTACAGCACTCCTGCCTCTGATGGTCTCGACCAGTCGCAACCTGCGCGGGGGACCAAATCATTCCCGGTCGTTCCCGCTCCGCGGTGTACAGGCCCCGGTATATAGGCTGTCTTCATGACTGCAGTGACTTCCACCTCGTCGGCCGGTGCCACGGTGGATACCCGTGAAGCCGTCCACGCAGCGGCCCGTCGCGCCCGCACCGCGTCGCGGGTCCTCGCGCTGCTCACCACCGCGCAGAAGGATGCGGCGCTCCATGCGGCGGCCGACGCCGTGCTCGCCGCCTCCGCCGACATCCTCGCCGCCAACGCGGCCGATATCGAGACGGCCCGGGCATCGGGCACCGAGGACTCCCTGCTCGACCGCCTGCGGCTGACCCCGGAGCGGATCGAGGGGATCGCGTCCGGACTGCGCCAGGTGGCCGGTCTGCCCGACCCGGTCGGTGAAGTGGTGCGGGGCTCGACGCTCCCCAACGGTCTCGAACTTCGTCAGCTGCGGGTCCCGCTCGGCGTGGTGGGCATGGTGTACGAGGCCCGCCCCAACGTCACCGTCGACGCGTTCGGGCTGGCACTGAAGTCCGGCAACGCGGCCCTGCTGCGCGGCTCCTCGTCCGCGGCGAAGTCGAACGCGGCGCTGGTGGTGGCGTTGCGGGCCTCGCTGGCGGCGCAGCAGCTGCCGGAGGACGCGGTGCAGTTGCTGCCGAGCGACGACCGCTCCAGCGTGACGCACCTGATCCAGGCCCGCGGCCTCGTGGACGTCGTCATTCCCCGCGGCGGCGCCGGCCTGATCAGCGCCGTGGTGCGCGACGCGACAGTCCCGACCATCGAGACGGGCGTCGGCAATTGCCACGTCTACGTCCACTCGGCAGCCGACCTCGAGATGGCCGAACGGATCCTGCTCAATTCCAAGACGCGGCGACCGAGTGTCTGCAACACCGCGGAGACGGTGCTGATCGACGCCGCGATCGCCGAGACGGCGGTGCCGAAGCTGCTGCAGGCCCTGCAGACGCACAGCGTGACGGTCCACGGGGACCTGCCCGGACTGGTGCCCGCGACCGAGTCGGACTGGTCGGAGGAGTACCTCACCCTGGACGTGGCGCTCAAGGTCGTCGACGACCTGAATGCCGCGGTCGAGCACATCGACCGCTACGGAACCGGCCACACCGAGGCCATCGTGACTTCCGACCTCGCCGCCGCCCGCGAGTTCACCGCCCGGGTCGATGCCGCCGCCGTCATGGTCAACGCGTCTACCGCCTTCACCGACGGCGAGCAGTTCGGATTCGGCGCCGAGATCGGGATCTCCACGCAGAAACTGCACGCGCGTGGCCCGATGGGGCTCCCCGAACTGACCTCCACCAAGTGGATCGTCTGGGGTGACGGGCACACCCGCCCGGTCTAGACC
>NZ_JAAOQS010000055.1:0-58836 GCF_011603105.1 Rhodococcus sp. A14
CTCGAGCGCCATGACCGCCACCGCACCGGCGTCCTCGGCGATCTTCGCCTGATCGGGGGTGACGACGTCCATGATGACCCCGCCCTTCAACATCTCGGCCATGCCACGCTTGACGCGCGCCGTACCGGTGGTGGGGGTGGTGTCGGGGGTGCTCACAGCGAACTCCTGGGTTGTGGCGTGGATTGATTCGATAGCGGCACGCGTGAACGACGACGTTCACGCTGCAGTACCCGATTCTAGGACGAGCGGCAGTCCACTTCCGTAGCCAGTCCGCGATTGCTGGCTTTCTTCGGACTCCCGGGCGGCTCAGGTGATCGCGCGCACCTCGGGTTCGTCCGCGGCCGAGGCCACCGCGCCGGCTTCGTCGAGGAGATCCGCGAGATCGTGCGGGTACACGGCTTCACCTGCCGCCGCCAGTTCACGAACCGTGTCCGCGGTGCACCACCGGTGACCGGTGATGGTGCGGTTCTCGAGTTCGGTGAAGCCCCCGTGGTGCGGCTCGAACCCGTCGGTGCGCAGCGCGAAGAACAGCTCCTCGGAGCGGATGAGCTGCCCGTTCCACGAGAAGATGGCCACCCGACGCCACATGGGTCCGCGCAGCTGTTCGGGCGACGCGGTGTGCCCGGTCTCCTCGGCGATCTCCCGGACAGCGGCCGCCCGCAGGTTCTCCCCCTTCTCGACGGCGCCGCCGATCGTGAACCAGTAGTAGACGTCGGGGACGGTGGGGTCGTGACCCCGGAGCAGCAGGACCCGGCCCTGGCCGTCGAGCAGCACCACCCGGGCCGAGGTCCGGACGGAGTCGAGTGACAGACCCTCGGTGACCGCCGCGGCGGACGAGCGTTCGGTGATCTCGAAGTAGGTCGGCAGCGGGGCCGTGCCCCCGAGGTGCAGCCATCGGACGGGTCGCCGGGTGCGGAGTGCGAGGGTGTCGCGGACGGCGTCGTTGTGGAATCGGCGGGCGATCAGTACCCGCGCCTCCGCATCGGCGAGTTCCGCCACCAGCTGGGGGCGCAGGGTGTCCGGGTCGAGGGACGAGAGCGCACTGGACAGTGCGTTCTCGGCGATCTCGCGGTCTGCCCGGTCCGACCGTTCCGCCCGGGCCGACAGCGCGGCCAGCGACCTGCCCTCGGGTGGGTCCATCGCCGCGGCGGCCGCCCGCACGACCACCGCCCGGCGCGCGAGGGCCGCGTCGAGGGCCTGCCAGGACAGATCGGAGCGGACGTGCAGTCGGTCGAGGCGGTTGGCCGTCCCGTACGCCCACAGGCCGATCGCCAGGACGACGGCTGCGACCAGGGCGAGAACCAGGATCGTGAGGGCGGAGAACGTCACGAGCCGACCTCCCGGACGCCGTCGCGGCCGACAGTGACCGTCTCGTAGACGCGCAGGATCTGTTCGGCCACCACCGGCCAGTCGTATTCGGTGACCACCGTCCGAGAGAAGTCGGTGAGCGCGGCGCTCCGCTCGGGGTCACCGAGCACCGAGTCGATCCCGGCGGCGAGCGCCGCCGCATCCCCGACCGGCACCAGGACGCCCGCCTGCCCGTCCCGCAGGACGCGGCGGAACGCGTCCAGTTCGCTCGCCACGACGGCGGCACCCGCGGCCATCGCCTCGACCAGCACGATGCCGAAGCTCTCACCGCCGAGGTTGGGTGCGCAGTACACGTCGGCGCTCCGCAGCGCCGACGCCTTCTCGGCGTCGTCGACCTGGCCGAGCAGACGCAGGTGCCCGAAGACGGGGCCGGCCTCCCGGCGCAGCTTGTCCTCGTCGCCGCGGCCGACCACCAGCACCTCGAGGTCGGGATACTTGTCCACCAGGGTGGGCAGCGCCTTGAGAAGCACCGCCATGCCCTTGCGGGGCTCGTCGTAGCGTCCGAGGAAGAGGATGGTCTTTCCGGGACGCGGGTAGCCGGGCAGCGGCTCGGCGTTCGCGAACGCCGAGACGTCGACGCCGTTGGGGATTTCGACCGCATCGGAGCCGAGTGATTCCACCTGCCAGCGTCGCGCGAGTTCCGACACCGCGATGCGGCCGCTGATCTTCTCGAGATAGGGCTGGAGCACACCCTGAAACGTGCTCAGCACCAACGACTTCGTGGTCGACGTGTGGAAGGTGGCCACGATGGGCCCCTCGGCCACGCGCATGGCGAGCATCGACAGGCTCGGCGCGTTGGGCTCGTGGATGTGCAGGACGTCGAAGTTGTTGTCCGAGATCCAGCGCCGCACGCGGGCGCTCGCGGCGGGGCCGAAACTCAGCCGGGCCACCGAGCCGTTGTAGGGAATGGCGAGGGCGCGGCCCGCGGAGACGACGAAGTCGGGCAAGTCGACGTCGTCGGAGGCCGGCGCCAGGACGCTCACCTTGTGCCCGCGCTCGATCAGGACCTCCGCGAGGTCGACGACGTGAGCCTGCACTCCGCCCGGGACGTCGAACGAGTACGGGCAGACCATTCCGATCTTCACGAGTTCTCCATGCGGGAGAGCCTTGCCTGGGACAGGTCGGAGAGCCACAGCGGCTGAAGCATGTGCCAGTCCTCCGGATGTGCCGCGATGTTGGCCTCGAACCGGTCCGCCAGTGCCTGGGTCGCCGCGGCCACCCCCGCGGTGGTGTCGATCGGCGGGTCGATGCGGAAACCCCACCCGCGGTCCGTGAACCAGCAGTGCACCGGCAGTAGCGGCGCGCCGGTGTCGATCGCCAGCTTGGCGGGACCGGCGGGCATCCGCGTCGGTTCCCCGAAGAACGTCACGGGGACACCCTTCTTCGCCAGGTCGCGTTCACCGAGGAGGCACACGATCCCGTTGTCCCGCAGTCGGGCCGACAGTTCCACGAACGGTGGGTGCTCTCCCCCGCTGAGCGGAAAGATCTCGAAACCGAGCCCTTCGCGGTAGTCGACGAACCGCTGGTACAGCGACTCGGGCTTCAACCGCTCGGCGACCGTGGACAGACCGCCCCAGTGCTGGGCGCACCACACACCCGCCATGTCCCAGTTTCCACTGTGCGGCAGCGCCAGAATCGCGCCCCGGCCGGCTTCTTTCGCGGCGTCGAGGTGCTTCTGCCCCTCGATCAACTCGTCGAGGGCCGCGCCGGTCTTCACGAGGTCCATCGAAGGCAGCCGGAAAGCTTCCCGCCAGTAGCGCGCGTAGGACCGCATCGAGGCCTGCATCAGGGTGTCCGGCACCTCCGCGGCGGGCACACCCAGCACACGGGCTAGATTGCGGCGCAGCTGCTCCGGTCCGCCGTTCCGGACGGCGAAGTCGGCTCCCCTGTCGAACAGGGCGACCGCGACCTTCTCCGGCAGCGCGCGAACCAGCCGCCAGCCGATCGCGTACCCCAGGTCACTGATGCGTTCCGACACGCCGCTCACTGCTCGCTCGCCTGTCCGTCTGCCGGCGTCGTGTCCGTCGGCGGCAGGGGCAGCACGTCGCGCGCGCCCGGCGACCGGCGGACCGCCAGTACCCGCTGGAACACGGTGATGATGCTGCCCACCGACAGCAACCACATCGCGACATGAATGGCCCACGGGACTCCGAGCCCCGTGACGCCGGCTCCGACCAGCACGATGATCAGCCGATCGGGTCGTTCGATGAGTCCGCCGTCGGCGGACAATCCACTCGCCTCGGCGCGCGCCTTCGCGTACGAGATCACCTGCGAGGTGACGAGGCACAGCAGGGTCGCGATCAGCAGCGGCTTGCTGTTCTCGTGATAAACCGCCCACCAGGCGAGACCGGCGAAGATCGCACCGTCGGCCACCCGGTCGCAGGTGGCGTCGAGAACGGCGCCGTACCGGGTGCCACCGCCGCGGGCGCGGGCCATGGCACCGTCGAGCATGTCGAACATGACGAACAGCCAGATGAACATCGCTCCCCAGAACAGATGTCCGCTGGGAAACAGCGTGACCGCGCCGGCCACGGTCGCCACGGTGCCGATGACGGTGACGGAATCGGGAGTGAGCCCGGTCTTCACCAGGGCCTTCCCCAATGGCGCCGTCACCTTGGACACGGATGCCCGTCCGAAGAAGCTCAGCACCTCTCCACCCCGTTCTTCACTTCCTGCCAGGAACCCCGAACGCGTGAGTCAGCGACTCGCGCGTCATTCATCTATCGAGTCATTCATTCCAGGCCTTCGCCAGCAGCCCCCGGGTCTCGCGCAGCAACTGCGGCATGACCTTGACCCCGGCGAGGACCGTGATGAAGTTCGCGTCCCCGCCCCAGCGCGGAACGATGTGCTGATGCAGGTGCTCGGCAAGCGAACCGCCCGCCGCCGCACCGAGATTGAGGCCGACGTTGAAACCGTCCGGCCGCGACACCCGCTTGATCACGCGCAGAGCCTGCTGCGTGAACGACATCAACTCGGCGCTCTCCTCTTCCGTCAGGTCTTCGAGCGCCGCGACCTTGCGATAGGGAACGACCATCAGGTGCCCCGGGTTGTACGGGTACAGGTTGAGCACGGCGTAGACGTGCTCACCCCGGGCGACGATCAACCCGTCCTCGTCGTCCATCTTCGGGATGTCGATGAACGGCTCGTTCGGGGTGTCCCGCGACTTCGGCGCCTCGGCGATGTACGACATGCGGTGCGGCGACCAGATCCGCTGAAGGTGATCGGGTTCGCCGGGGCCACGGTCGACGAGGCGGCCGGGGCCGCCGAGCATCTCGTCGGCCGTCACGTCGTCACCTCCGGTCATGTGCGTCACCCTTCCTTACCGGGTTGCAGCAGTTCCGCCGTCGGCGAGGCGTTCTCGCGGCGACTGATCCAATCGGTGACGATGCGCACGGCGTCGTCCACGGGTACCCCGTTGACCTGGGTGCCGTCGCGGAATCGGAAGCTGACGGCGCCCGCCTCGACGTCGCGCGCACCCGCCAGCAACATGAACGGCACCTTCTGCGCCGTGTTGTTGAAGATTTTTTTCTGCATGCGGTCGTCGCTCGCGTCGACCTCGGCGCGGATACCGGCCGCCTTCAGCCGCTTCACCACGTCGAAGAGGTGGTCGGCGAACGTCTCCGCCACCGGGATACCGACGACCTGGACGGGCGCCAGCCACGCCGGGAACGCACCCGCGTAGTGCTCGGTGAGCACGCCGAAGAACCGTTCGATGGAACCGAACAGGGCGCGGTGGATCATGACCGGACGCTGCTTGGTGCCGTCGTTGGCCGTGTACTCGAGGTCGAAACGCTCGGGCAGGTTGAAGTCGAGCTGAATGGTCGACATCTGCCAGGTGCGGCCCAGGGCGTCCTGCACCTGCACCGAGATCTTCGGTCCGTAGAACGCGGCGCCGCCCGGATCGGGGACGAGGTTCAGCCCCGACGACTCCGCGACCTCGGCGAGCGTCGCCGTCGCTTCCTCCCACACGGCGTCGTCGCCGACGAACTTGTCCGGGTTCTTGGTGGACAGCTCGAGGTAGAAGTCGTCGAGACCGTAGTCCTTCAGCAGGCCGAGGACGAACTGCAGGGTGGTCGCCAGTTCGTCGCGCATCTGCTCGCGGGTGCAGTAGATGTGCGCGTCGTCCTGCGTCATGCCGCGTACGCGGGTGAGTCCGTGGACGACACCGGACTTCTCGTACCGGTAGACCGAACCGAACTCGAAGAGCCGCAACGGCAGTTCGCGGTACGACCGGCCGCGGGAGCGGAAGATCAGGTTGTGCATCGGGCAGTTCATCGGCTTGAGGTAGTAGTCCTGGCCCGGCTTGCGCACGGTGCCGTCCTCGTTCAGCTCCTCATCGATGTGCATCGCCGGGAACATGCCGTCGCGGTACCAGTCCAGGTGACCCGACACCTCGTAGAGATGCCCCTTGGTGATGTGGGGGGTGTTGACGAACTCGTAGCCCTCCTCGACGTGCCGCTTGCGGGAGTAGTCCTCCATCTCGGTGCGGATGATCCCGCCCCGCGGATGGAACACGGGCAGTCCGGAGCCGAGTTCGTCGGGGAAGCTGAACAGGTCGAGTTCCGACCCCAGCTTGCGGTGGTCGCGGCGCTCCGCCTCGGCGAGCAGTTCCAGGTGTTGCTCCTGCGCCTCCGCCGACTCCCACGCGGTGCCGTAGATGCGCTGGAGATCGGCGTTGTCCTGGTTACCGCGCCAGTACGCCGCCGAACTGCGGGTGAGCTTGAACGCCGGGATGTGCTTGGTGGTGGGGATGTGCGGGCCGCGGCACAGGTCGCCCCACACCTTCTCGCCGGTCCGCGGGTCCAGGTTGTCGTAGATGGTGAGCTCGTTGCCGCCCACCTCCATGATCTCCGGATCGTCGATTCCCGACTTGTCGTCGATCAGTTCGAGCTTGAAGGGCTCCTTCGCCAGCTCGGCGCGCGCCTCCTCGAGCGACTCGACGACCCTGCGGGAGAACCGCTGCGACCCCTTGATGATCTTCTTCATCCGCTTCTCGAGGCTCGCGAGGTCGTCGGGGGTGAACGGGCGATCGACGGCGAAGTCGTAGTAGAAGCCGTCCTTGATCGGCGGACCGATGCCCAGCTTCGCCTCGGGGAATTCCTGTTGGACGGCCTGCGCGAGCACGTGGGCCGCCGAGTGGCGGATGACGCTGCGGCCGTCGTCGGTGTTCGACGCGACCGGCTCGACGTCGACGTCGGTGTCGGGCACCCAGGACAGGTCCTTGAGCTGGCCCTCCGCGTCACGGACCACGACGACGACGTCCGGGCCCTTGCTCGGGTAGCCGGCCTCCCGAACCGCGGTACCGGCCGTAGTCCCCGCGGGCACCCGGACGAGGGCGGCTGGGGCGGCGGATGCGGGGGTGCTCACGGCGATGTTCTCCTAGGTGAGGTGTGCGGTGCAGACATGGTGAATGTGCCAGCCCATGTTATCGGCCCAGCAGTCACACCCAACCACGCGTCCGGCTAGAGCGGGCTCTCCAGCCACGGGTAGTCGAGGCCGATCCACGTTCCGACGAGACCGAACGTGCCGAGCAACCACAGCGTTGCGAGGACGACGGCACACGTCAGCAGCGCACCCGCCCCCTTGACCACCAGCGACTGCCGCGAGAACCAGTCCATGAACTTGTCGTATCGCCGGCGCGCATAGTGCAGCAGCCGGTGGGCCCACGCGAACTCGGATGCGAGAATCCCGAGCCCCGCGAACACGATCAGCCAGCCGGGGCCGGGATAGGGAATCGCAACGATCCCGGCGGCCAGCACGAGAGCGCCGATCACCCCCACCGCGATGCGGTACGCCAGGTTGAGGCTCGGCCGCGCGGCGATGTGTGCTCGCCACCGGTGCCAGCGGCTCTCCACTTCCTGGAACGGGGACAGATCCGAGTCGTCCACGTTCTCGGGCGCGGGTCCCGGCCGAGCTTCTCCGCTAGTCACCAGTCCACCCTACCGACCGCGACCTGCGGCGGCGCGTCGTCGCACTGCCACACACGCTCGCGGGTCATCCCTTCACACAGACGACCTGCCGCAGGTGGGCCACGACCTCGACGAGATCGGCCTGCGCTTCGATCACCTGCTCGATGTCCTTGTAGGCGCCGGGGATCTCGTCGATCACGCCCGCGTCCTTGCGCGATTCGACTCCGGACGTCTGCCGCACGAGGTCGTCGACGGTGAAACGCTTCTTCGCCTTCGTGCGGCTCATCGTCCGTCCCGCCCCGTGTGACGCCGAATTGAAGGACAGCTCGGAGCCCAGGCCCCGCACCACGTAGGAACCGGTGCCCATGGAGCCGGGGATGAGTCCGAGATCACCCCGACCGGCCCGGATCGCGCCCTTACGGGTGACGAGCATCGGCTCGCCGTCGATGATCTCCTCCGACACGTAGTTGTGGTGGCAGGAGATCGGCTCGTCGAACCGCACCGTCCTGCCGGGCAGGGCCTGCCGGAACGCCTGCATCACCAAGGTGAGCATGACGGCACGGTTGCGGGCCGCGTACTCCTGCGCCCACGTCAGGTCGTGGCGGTATGCGTCCATCTCCTTGCTGCCGGCGAGGAACACCGCGAGATCGCGATCGACCAGCCGCTGGTTGTGCGGCAACGCCCGCGCCACCGCGATGTGCCGCTCCGCCAGTTCCTTACCGATGTTGCGCGACCCGGAGTGGAGCATCAGCCAGACCTCGTCGGCGTCGGACAGGCACACCTCGATGAAGTGATTGCCGCCGCCGAGCGTGCCGATCTGCTTCATCGCCTTGGACTCGCGGGACTGGACGCCGGAATGCAGGTCACCGAATTCCTGCCAGAAGCGGTGCCATCCCGTCTTCACTCCCCCGGCGTCCGTGACATCGAGGGCGCCGACGTTCACCGAACGCTCGTGCATGGCGAACCCGACCGGCACCGCACGCTCGATGCGCGACCGCATCGACCGGAGGCTGTCGGGCAGATCGTTCGCGGTCACATCCGTCCGGACCGCCGTCATTCCGCACCCGATGTCGACGCCGACCGCCGCCGGGGCGACCGCCGCCCGCATCGCGATGACCGAACCGACCGTCGCACCCTTGCCGACATGGACGTCGGGCATGACCCGCACCCCGTGGACCCATGGCAGGTCGGCCATGTTCCGCAGCTGCTGCAACGCAGCCTGCTCGATGGTCCACTCTTCCGCCCACATCAAGGTGGGCGCGGTGGTGCCTTCCAGCCTCACGGGGAACATGGGACTCAGTCCTTCGATAGCGGATCACCCGGGAAATTTCGGCCGGCTGAGTTCATTGTCCGCCGCCCCGACGAGCCGGAACAACCGATTATCGGGGTGGGCACACGAAAAAGAAGAGGGCGTTTCCGCTTTCGGAAACGCCCTCTTCTTGTCTGTGGTCCCGGCTGGGATCGAACCAGCGACCTCCCCGGTGTGAACGGGACGCTCTTCCACTGAGCCACGGGACCGAAGCGCGCCAAACACTCGCGCTCGAACGAGTTGGAACATTAACACGACCGAGCGGTCGAACGAAAATCACGTCGTTGGGATTCGTGTCGACCCCCGCCCGCGGCACGTCCGCGACCCGGCGTCGTTCATGCGTAGTTCACCGCCTGATGCCTTGACCTGCAGATTTGTAACTATCGCGGATGGTCGGCTAATGTTCTCAACCGCACCACGGAGAACATTCTCCGCGAGTTACACGGTGCATGCGGACGTGGCGCAGCTGGTAGCGCACAACCTTGCCAAGGTTGGGGTCGCGGGTTCGAATCCCGTCGTCCGCTCGAGAGGTTGGACTCAACCTTCACGGTGGAGTGGCCGAGTGGTGAGGCAACGGCCTGCAAAGCCGTGCACACGGGTTCGATTCCCGTCTCCACCTCGCGCGATTAGCTCAGCGGGAGAGCGCTTCCCTGACACGGAAGAGGTCACTGGTTCAATCCCAGTATCGCGCACCGAGATAGATGATAGATGCACGACTGTTTTACTTGCTCGACCAGTGACGGCCCCCAGCCCGGGGGCTTTCACGAATGCGGACGTGGCGCAGCTGGTAGCGCACAACCTTGCCAAGGTTGGGGTCGCGGGTTCGAATCCCGTCGTCCGCTCTCTTTTCTCCATCCCGCGCGATTAGCTCAGCGGGAGAGCGCTTCCCTGACACGGAAGAGGTCACTGGTTCAATCCCAGTATCGCGCACCAGTTCACTTTCAACCGAACAGTTCACGACAGTGCGGCCCCGGTCATCGACCGGGGCCGCACTGTCGTTCCGGTGTCAGGCGGGCTGGAGCCGGTTGGCGCCGGAGATCATCGCGCGCAGAGTCGATTCCGTGTGGGATTCACCGATTCCCATCGCCCAGAGCCGGATGCCGTCGCGCTCGCAGAGCAGGAATGTCGCGGTTCGGTGCCCGATCTCGTGCTGATGAAAAGACAGGATCTCCATCGCACACCCCGCGTCGTACAGCATCGAGGTCATGGCGGCCACCGGGCCGGGCGCGCTCGCAGCGGTCTTGCGGATCGATTCGCCGATACCGAGTGTCGCTTCGAAATCCCACATTCCGGGGCCCGTCTTCGTTTCCGACCAACTGCCCAGACGGAACGGTCCGCTGGACGGCGCGTAGACGGCCTCGAACGCGGACCACGCCATTCCGGCGGATTCGGTGCGGAGTTCCCGCGGCAGCGGCTTGCCGTGGCGCGCGGCGAAGGGGTCGGCGGCCGGTGTCGCCGAGGGAAAGGGTGAAGCGAAAGAAGGGTTGGTACTCATTCTCGTGGTCTTCCTGAAAGAAGGGAGGACCAACGCGTAGCTCAACGACCCGCAGCGAGGGGTCGGTCCGTATCAGACCCCGCTACGGCGGAGAACTACGAGAATGCGCTGCATGGATGACACTGTAAGCGACACCGTCCGCATAGACAACCCCGTTCACGCTGTCGCGCCGGCCACCCGGTGACGGGCGGGTGACGAAATCGTTACCACCGCATCTGGAACGTGAGGAATTCCTCATGTATCGTCGAATGTGCCATCCACCCCCCCGATGGCAATGAGCCCCAGCCATGACCCCCCATCCAAGGCTGGGGCTCAGTCTTGCTCCGGGACCTCACGCGTCCCGTGCTTTCAGGACATTTCGTCCGTCGATTCGGAGAACGCTGCACATCCCCGCAAAGTATTGGACACTCGTCCAATCGGATGTTCCCGACCGAAGGCCGACACCCATGACGGATTCACCAGGCGCAGATGCGTCCGCGGACCACCGCTCGGCACGGATCGCCGCAGCGGGCGCATTCGGCCTGCAGGGTTTTCTCCTCGCGGCCGTCCTCACGCAACTGCCGCAGTACCAGGACCGATTCGGTTTCGACGACACGGTCATCGTGGTCGCCGTCGTGACGGTGTCTCTCATCGCCGGGGCGGGAAGCGTCCTCGCCGAGCACCTGGCCCGCCGATTCTCCAGCAAGTCGGCCCTGCAATTCGGGCTCGCGACCATCGCGACAGCCGGTGGCGCGCTCGGTTTCGGCCCGAATACCACGGCCTTCTTCGTCTGCCTGTCCGTGTACGGCGCCGGACTGGGCATCGTCGACGCTGCCGCCAACATGCAGGCGGTGTCGATCCAGCACGCGTACGGCCGCTTCATCCTGTCGTCGTTCCACGCGGTGTGGAGCGTCGGCGCGATTGCGGGTGCACTCTTCGTTGCCGCCGCCTCGGCCCTCGGCGTGAGCGTCGCCGCCGCGCAACTGGTGGCGGCGCTCGTCGTGGCCGTCGGTCTCGCCGTCTGCAGCCCCCGGCTCCTCGTCCGTCAGCAGTCGGCAGGCACCGCCGTGCCGGCGACCGGCCCTGCGCCCGTGCCGGTTCCGATTCGAGCACTGCTGGCGCTCGGTACCGCGATGGCGTTGTTCTACGCCATCGATTTCGGTGTCGGCAACTGGTCTGCGCTGTACGTCCGGAACGTTCTGCTCGCGGATGCCGGCACGGCCGCCCTGGCATTGGCCGCATACCAGTGTGCGGCTCTGGTGTCGCGACTGACCGGCGACTTCTGGGTGGCGAAGTACGGCGAGATTGCCGTCGTCCGTGTGGGTTCGGCGGTCGGTGTCGCCGGATTGACGGTCGTCGTCCTCGCCCCGTCGCCGGTCGTCGCGATTGCCGGATTCCTCGTCGTGGGCCTCGGCGTGCCGGTCGTCGCTCCCCTGTGTTTCAGTGCCGCCGGGCGGCTGGCACCCTCCGGCCAGGTGGACGACGTCGTGGCGCGGATCAACCTGTTCAACTACGTGGGAACCCTCGTGGGCGGCGCGATCGTCGGCGGCGTCGCCGCGGCGACCAGCCTGCGGATCGGGTTCGTGGTCCCGCTCCTGTTCGCGGTGGGGCTCGTCCTGCTTGCCCCCGCGTTCGCCCCGGACCGGGACCGGGACAAGCAATCCGAGTGGGTCCCGGATCGCGACTGACGGCAGATGTTCTACTTAGGACATGCCGACTTGGGGATGGTTCGTGATCGCCGTGGCGATCGTCTACGTCGCAGTTCTGGTCTCGTCACGATCCGCTCGTGGCGGCTCACACACCCCACACGACCTGCATCCCGCATCGACGTGGCGTCACCTCGACGACGCCGCCCGGGACGAGGTGACGTGTCTGCTCGACCGGGGCCGGACGATCGAGGCGATCAAGATTCTCGTCGCGCGGGACGGGATCGGCGTGCGGCACGCGAAGGCCACGGTCGAGTACGGCCGGCTCCAGGCCCGGCCGGTCCCCGCCGGAATCCGCTCCTGCGGAGACACCTCGCCGATCGAGGGCAGGCTCCGCGACCTCGAGAGTGAGGGCAAGACCATTGCGGCGATCACCCTGCTGCGGGACAGTACGGGAATGACACTTCGGGAAGCGAAGGACGCGGTGGACCAGCTGTGACAGTCGAAATAGACCCGGCGGGGATCTGGGATTCCGAGGCGATCGCCGACGTCGCCGCGGCAACGTTCCCGCTCGCGTGCCCGCCCGGGGCGACACAGGACGACATCGCCGCTTTCATCGACGACGTGCTGTCGGCCGAACGGTTCTCGGAATACCTCACCGACCCGAACCGCACCGTCCTGAAGGTCACGCACGGCGGGGCGATCGTCGGCTACGCGATGCTGATCGACGGTGAACCCGCCGACCCGGACGTCGGCAGGGCCGTGACTCTCCGGCCGACCACCGAGATCAGCAAGCTGTACGTGCTGCCCGGCAACCACGGGACCGGCGTCGCGTCCGCCCTGATGGACGCCATCGTCGAACGCGCCGTCGCCGCGGGGTGCGCCGGGTTGTGGCTCGGCGTCAACCAGGAGAATGTGCGCGCTCAGCGCTTCTACGCGAAGCACGGATTCACGCAGGTCGGAACGAAGACCTTCCTCGTCGGCACCCAGCTGCACCACGACTTCGTGATGCAGCGGGCACTGTGACGGGCTGCGTCAGCTCGCGGCGACCTCGAAGCGCGACAGCGCCAGCAGGCGCGACGTGGCACGCAGGTACTTCTTCCGGTACCCGCCGGACAGCATCTCGGGAGTGAAGATCGCGTCGAGCTTGGCCCCTGCCACGGTGACCGGGATGCTCGCGTCGTACAGGCGGTCGGCGAGGACAACCAGGCGCAGCGCGACCGACTGGTCCTCGGCGGGGTGGACGCCGTCCAGGAACACGGCCGGAATGCCCTCGACCAGCTTGTTGTAGCGGGACGGGTGCAGCGTGCTGAGGTGCTTGCACAGCGCGTCGAAGTCGTCGAGCGTGGCGCCGGGGACGCTGTCGGCGCGCTCGGCGAGCTCCTCCGAGGAGATCGGGTCCGGGGCCGGCGGCAGGTCGCGGTGCCGGTAGTCGGGTCCGTCGACGCGGATCGTCTCGAAGATCGAGCCCAGCTTCTTGATCTCCCGCAGGAAGTCCTGCGCGGCGAATCGGCCTTCGCCGAGCTGGCCGGGCAGCGTGTTCGACGTCGCCACGATCGACACGCCGCGCGCCGACAATTCCGACAGCAGGCGGGACACCAGCATGGTGTCGCCCGGGTCGTCGAGTTCGAATTCGTCGATGCAGAGGACGCTGTGGTCGGACAGCTGCTCGACGGCCTTGTTGAAACCGAGGGCACCGACGACGTGCGTCAGCTCCACGAACGTGCCGAACGCCTTGGGCGACGCGACGCTGTGGAAGATCGAGGCCAGAAGGTGGGTCTTACCGACGCCGAAACCGCCGTCGAGGTAGAGACCGGCACCGGTGGCCTGCGTCTTCTTCCCGAACAGGCCGCGTCGCCCGCCACTGCGGATCTTCACGACCTTCTTCGCGAACTCCTCCGCCGTCTGGACCGCGGCGGCCTGGCTGGGTTCGGCGGGATCGGGGATGTACGACGCGAAGCTCACCTCGTCGAACATGGCCGGGGGCACCATCTGAGCTACCAACTGATCAGCCGGTACCACGGGGCTGCGATCGACAAGACGTGCATGCATACAAGCAGGGTATCCACGTGTTGTGATCACCAACATGCACCGTGTACATATTGCGACATTTTTCACACCGGACAGTCCGCCCACTCGGGAGGAGCCCAGTGAATCGACCGCGAACGCGCTGCGCGAGCTGTATGCCTACCCGGCGGAGACGGCGCGGCCGTGGGTGCGCGTCAACTTCGTGAGCAGTATCGACGGCGCCGTCTCCGTCGACGGCGTCAGCGGGGCGCTCGGCACACCCGCGGACAGGCTGGTGTTCGAGACCCTGCGGGAGCTGGCCGATGTCGTGCTGGTCGGGGCCGGAACCGTCCGGGCGGAGAACTACGGCGGGGCGCGCGTCGGCGCGGAGGGCAGGCGACGCCGGGTGGCGTCGGGAATGCCGGAAGTACCGCCGATCGCCGTCGTGTCTGCTAGCGCCCACCTCGACCCGCAGTCACGCCTGTTCACCGACACCGAGGTGGCCCCGATCGTCGTCACCTGCACGGACGCCGACCCGGCCCGGGTCCGGGCTCTCGCCGACGCGGGTGCGCGGATCGTGACGGCCGGCGAGGGGCAGATCACCGGCGACGGGCTGATCGCCGCCCTCGAGGATCTCGGGCTGCGCCGCGTGCTCTGCGAGGGCGGCCCGAGCCTGTTCGGGCAGCTGACCGCGGACGACGCCGTCGACGAGGTCTGCCTGACCACGGCGCCCGTGCTCGTCGGCGGGACCGCGGGTCGCGTCGCCACCTCGCCGGGTGCCCGGATCACCGCGATGACTCCCGCGCACATCCTCACCGACACCGACGGCACCGTCCTCACCCGATGGGTGCGGCTGCCCCGCCCGTAGAGGAACCTGGCAGGGTGGTCGCCATGCGCAGATCGGTGTTGCTCGCAATGGTTCTCGTGGTGTGCAGCGCGTGCGGAGCCGGACCGTCCAACCGGCCGCACGTGGCGGTCGAACGCGAGGGCGGCGGCAGCGAACCCACCGCGACCGAGACCGAGAACCCCGACGCTCCCCCGCCCGTGTTGCAGACCCCGAAGAACGATCTGGCGTGGACCGACTGCACGCAGAGCACGCTCGGCGCCCTGGGCCCGGGAACGACACCGCCGGCCGGGCTCGTCTTCGAATGCGGCTCGTACGAGTCGGCCGTCGACGAGAGCGGCACCCTGCCCGGCTCCTTCACGATGGGTGCGATGCGGGCACGACTCGCCGACACCCCCGAGAACGCGGCCCCGCTGGTGCTCACGACGGGATCGGACCGCTCGTCGACCGCGACGCTCGCAGCGCTGAGCACCGGCGGTCTGACATCGCTGCTGTCGACGCGACCGGTGGTCGCGGTGGACCGCCGCGGGATCGCCTCCTCGCAGGAGATCGAATGCCTCACCCCGGAGCTCCGCAGCAGCCTGGCGAATCTCGGGCAGTTCGACCCGGGGACGGGTGACCAGGTCGACAAGGTGACCGCGCTGGGCCGCGACGCCACCATCGCGTGCACCGACTACCTGCAGCCGCAGGAACTCGCGTTCGACAGCACCCACGCCGCCGACGACATCGAGGAACTGCGCCGCACCTGGGACGTCGATGCGCTCGGGATCCTCGCCACCGGCAACGGCAGTGCCGTCGCGCTCAGCTACGCCGCCAAGTACCCCGATCGGGTCGGCCGGCTCGTCCTCGACTCTCCCGCCGTCACCACGGTGGATGCCGCGACCGTCACCGAGCAGCAGGTCGCGGGTCAGGAGGCGGCGTTCGACTCGTTCGCCCGCCAGTGCACCGCCCTGAACTGCTCCCTGGGCGCCGATCCCCGCGCCGCGATGACCGACGCCGTCACCCGCGCCGCGAACGGCCAGCTCCCGCGGGTCTCCGCGAACGCCCTCCTCACCGCGGTGTCCGGGTCGCTCGCTGCGGCGGGCGGCGACCAGCAGGGCCGCGTCCGCGCCCTGTCCGATGCGGTGTCAGCCGCCCTCGCCGGAAACACGGCACCGATCCTCGCGGCGGTCGCGCAGGCCGAGGCGGCCTACGAGAGCGACGGCCAGTTCATCACCCGCTGCACGGACGGCCAGCAGTGGCCCGCACCCGACCGGGTCCGCGAACTGCAGAAGCTGTGGGGCGAGCGGTTCCCGCTGTTCGGCCCGAACGCCGCCGTCGGACTGCTCGCGTGCACCTCCTGGCCCGCGACCGCGCCGCCCGCCCTGCCCGGCGAGCTGACGCTGCCGGTCCTGGTGCTGAGCGGCACCGCCGACCCGGTCGTCGGGAACGCCGGGGTGGGAACGGTGACCGGGGCCGTGTCGAGCGCGGGCGCCGCGACGGCGACGGTGACGTGGCACGGCAGCGGCCACCCCGCCACCCATTCGGACTGCGCGCAGAAGTCGATCGTCACCTACATCGCGGACGGCGTGCTGCCCCCGGACGGCAGCGCCTGCCCCGCCTAGCCGAGGTGGCCCGCCCGACACCCACAGGGGGTGCGTGACCGCACGTCAGAGCTTCTCGGTGTACCGTGCCGTGGTGTTCCTTCGACAACTCGAACCGCGCACCGGGCGGACTGCCAACGAGGTCATCAACTTCGCGCTGTGGCCGATCGCCGTCATGACAGTGCTGCATCGAGTGGTCGTCAAGGCGGTCAACGGGTACATCACCGACGACTTCCGCCCGGTCTACAACGCTGCGCTGGCCTTCCTCAACGGGCGGCCCGTCTACACCGCCAACTTCAACTGGGTCGATCCGCATTACCTGTATCCGCCGTCCGGCACGCTGCTGATGGCGCCGATCGCGGTGATCGACCCCGAGAAGTCCCGGTGGTTGTTCATCATCGCCAACGCGATCGCCATCGTGATCGCGTTGTACCTGCTCCTGCGGCTGTTCGGCCTGGGATTGAACTCCATCGCGGCCCCGATCCTGCTGCTCGCCACGTTCTCCTCCGAGACCGTCACCAACACCCTCGTCTTCACCAACATCAACGGCCTGGTCCTGCTCGGCGAGATCGCGTTCCTCGTGTTGCTGATGAAGCGCAAGGACATGTGGTCCGGTGTCGCCATCGGACTGACGTTCGCGGTGAAACCGATCCTCGCCCCACTCCTGCTGCTGCCTCTGGTGCGCGGCCAGTGGAAGGTGTTCGTCACCGCGATCGGCATCCCGCTGATCCTCACCGCCGTCGCGTGGCCGCTGTCCGCTGACCCGATGGACTTCGTGCGCCACACGGTGCCGTATCTGATGGAGTCGCGCGACTACTTCAACAGCGCGATCGTCGGCAACGGCAAGTACTACGGCCTCCCCACCGCCCTGATCTGGGCCCTGCGCGGTGTCTTCACCGCCATCGTGCTCAGCTCCCTGTGGCTGCTCTACCGCTACTACCGCCACGACGAGCTGTTCTTCGTCGTCACCACGTCGGGGGTTCTGCTGACGGCGTCGTGGCTGCTCGGCTCGCTGGGCCAGATGTACTACTCGATGATGCTGTTCCCGCTCCTGATGTCCGTGGTGCTGAAGAATTCGGTGATGCGGAACTGGCCGGCGTGGCTGGCCGTGTACGGGTTCATGAGTTACGACAGCTGGCTGTCGAGCCGGTTCATCGAGGCCGGCCGGACCGCCGAGTACATGAAGACCACGCTGGGGTGGAGCCTGATGCTGCTCGTGGTCTTCGGTGTGCTGACCGTCCGCTACGTCTCGGCGCGGCGCGAGGGGCGACTCGACCGGGGCATCGACCCGGCGTTCCTCCTCGAACCGCACGAGAAGGCCGCCCCCGACATCTCGCCGCGGGAACCGGAACCGGACGAGCAGCCGCAGGTCGAGTCGGCCACCGCCAAGACGTAGGCCCCGTCACGCGCCGGGCGTCGCGGCCGGAATCGGCGAAACGTATTAGCGTGGAGCCATGAGTTCGCAGCAGCAGGATCCCACGCAATCCGCCCCGAAGGTTGCTCTCTCCGACAGCGAGTGGCGCGAGAAACTGACTCCCGAGGAGTACGCGGTGCTGCGCCAGGCCGGTACCGAGCGCCCCTTCGTCGGCGAGTACACCGACACGAAGACGGAAGGCGTCTACCACTGCCGGGCCTGTGGCGCCGAGCTGTTCCGCAGCACGGAGAAGTTCGAATCGCACTGCGGGTGGCCGTCGTTCTTCGATCCGGCCGACTCGGACGCCGTCGTCCTCCGCGAGGACACGTCGCTGGGTATGCGTCGCGTCGAGGTGGTGTGCGGGACGTGCCACAGCCACCTGGGCCACGTCTTCGAGGGCGAGGGCTACCCGACCCCCACCGATCAGCGGTACTGCATCAATTCGATCTCGCTGACCCTGGAACCGACCGGCGAATGATCGTCGGTGGATCGAACGCCCGGATCGGCGGTAGCTCGCCCTCGTAGCGTTCGATCTCGACGAGCACGTGCTGGCCCGTGCAGCCGTGGGCGAGTGACGACGTGCCCACGTCCGGGGTCAGCACGTTGGGGTTCCCGTGCACGCAGAGGGAATCCGGGTCGGTGGCGTCGAGAGGGTCGTACCACGCTCCCGTCGACAGCTGGACCACACCGCGGCGGACGCCGTCGTCCACCACCACACCGGCGAGGCAGGCGCCGCGGTCGTTGAACACGCGGACTATGTCGCCGGCGGTGAGTCTGCGGTCGGTGGCGTCGTCCGGATGGATTCGCAGCGGTTCGCGGCCCCGGACCTTCGACTTCTGGCTGGTGCCGCCGTGGTCGAGTTGGCTGTGCAGGCGGGTGCGCGGCTGGTTGGCGATCAGATGCAGAGGGAACTGCCGTGCCCGGCGGCCGCCCAGCCATTCCTCGGGCTCGTACCAGCGTGGGTGCCCGGCGCAGTCGTCGTAGCCGAATCCGTCGATGTCGGCGGAGAAGATCTCGATCCGCCCGCTCGGGGTCGCGAGGGGGAATTTCACCGGATCGGCCCGGAAGTCGCCGAACAGGATCAGGTCGTCCTCGGTCCGCATCCGCACATGGCCCTGCGTCCAGAAGTCGCCGAAACTCGGGGCGGCACCGCCGTCCGCGCGGACGACGTCCCGCCACTGCCCGTACAGATGCTCGAGCCACTGCTCGGACGAGCGGCCCTCGGTGAACTTCTCCCCGACACCCAGTTTCCGGGCGACCGCGGCGAACGTGTCGTAGTCGTCCTGCGCGTCGGCGTACGGCCCGACGGCGGCGTGCATGGCGACGAGCAACGGGTCGTTGCGGGTGCAACTGAGGTCGGCCCGCTCGAGCGACGTGGTGGACGGGACGACGATGTCCGCGTGCCGGGCCATCGGCGTCCAGTAGGGGTCGTGGACCACGATCGTGTCGGGACGGGCCAGCGCCCGGCGCAGACGGGGAATGTCCTGATGGTGGTGGAACGGGTTGCCGCCCGCCCAGTACAGCATCCTGATGTCCGGGAACGTCAGCCGCTGACCGTCGTAGTCGAACGGTGCGCCCGGGTTCAGGAGCATGTCCGAGATCGCGGCCACGGGGATGAAGTCGCGGACGGGGTTCAGCCCCTGGGGAAGCGTGGGCAGCGGGTACGGGACGGGGGCGAGCCCGGGCTCGTTCATGGAGCCGTAGCCGTGGCCGAAACCACCACCGGGAAGGCCGATCTGGCCGAGCATAGCGGCGAGGGTGACCCCCATCCACGGGGCCTGCTCACCGTGCCGGACCCGCTGCAGCGACCACGTGACGGTCACCATCGTCCTGCCCGCCGCCATCCGCCGGGCGAGGGCCACCAGGTCCGCGGCGGCGATGCCGGAGATCTGCTCGGCCCACGCGGGCGACTTCGGCACGCCGTCGGAACGCCCGAGGAGGTAGTCCTCGAAGCGGTCGTAGCCGACGCAGTGGCTGCCCAGGAATGCCGTGTCGTGCAGGTCTTCCGTCGCGAGGACGTACGCGAGGGCGAGCATGATCGCGACATCGGTGCCGGGCACCGGGGCGTGCCGTTCGGCGGCGCCGTGCACGTCGTCGCGCAGCGGACTGAACGACACGACGGACCCGCCGCGCCGCCGGAGGTCGTCGAGTGCGTCGCGGGTGGGGTGGTCGCTGGTCCCGCCGTGATTGACGCCGGTGTTCTTGAGGGGGACGCCGCCGAAGCACACCATGAGATCGGTGTGCTCGGCGATGAGCTTCCAGGACGTGGAGCGGGCGAACATCTTCCAGTGGGTGCCCACCACCCGGGGCATGATGACGCCCGTCGCGCCCAGCGAGTAGCTGTGCACCGAACGGGTGTAGCCACCGAGGGTGTTCAGGAACCGGTGGACCTGACTCTGGGCGTGGTGGAACCGTCCCGCACTGGCCCAGCCGTACGAACCGCCGTAGATCGCGCTGTTGCCGTGCGTGTCGACGACCCTGCGCAGTTCGTTCGCGAGCCGCTGGGTCAGCTCTTCCCAGTCGACCGACACGAACTCGTCGGACCCTCGGGAACTGTCGGGTCCCGGGCCGTTCTCGAGCCACCCGCGGCGCACCACCGGGCCGGTGATCCGCGCCTTGCTGCGGACCGACCCGGCGATGTTGCCCAGCACCGGTGACGGGTGCGCGTCACCGGTGTACGGGTGGGCGGCGACGACGTCTCCGTCGGCGACCTCGGCCTCGAACATGCCCCAGTGCGACATGTGCTGGTAGCGGGGCGCGGTGCGAGCCCCGTCGGCGTCATTCATCGGTGCTGCGTCAGATCACGGCAGAGCGGCGATCAGCTTCTCCACATCCACCCGCGGGCCGGTGAAGAACGGCACCTCCTCGCGGACGTGCAGACGGGCCTCGGTGGCGCGCAGGTCGCGCATGAGGTCGACGATGCGGTACAGCTCCGGCGCCTCGAACGCGAGAATCCACTCGTAGTCACCGAGCGCGAACGAGGGCACGGTGTTGGCGCGGACGTCCTTGTACGTGCGGGCCGCCATGCCGTGGTCGGCGAGCATCTTGCGCCGCTCGTCGTCGGGGAGCAGGTACCACTCGTAGGACCGGACGAACGGGTACACGCAGATGTAGTTGCCCGGGTCCTCACCGGCCAGGAACGCCGGAATGTGGCTCTTGTTGAACTCGGCGGGACGGTGGCACGCGACGTTGCTCCACACCGGCTTGCTCGCGCGGCCCAGGGCGGTGGTGCGGCGGAAGTCGGCGTAGGTGGCCTGGAGGGCTTCGATGCTCGCCGAGTGCGTCCAGATCATGAAGTCGGCGTCGGCACGCAGGCCGGCCACGTCGTAGAGCCCGCGCACCACGACGCCCTTGTCGGCCTGACCTTCGAAGAAGATCCGCGCCTCCTTGATCACAGCTTCCCGGTCGTCCCCGAGTACACCGGGTTCCACCTGGAACACCGAGAACATGAGGTAGCGGATTTCAGAGTTCAATGCGTCGAAGTCGAGGCGTGCCATGGGTCTATCGTGCCACTCGCCCCGCGAGCCGTGTAGCCGCCGTCGTCGCAGCGGCCACGCACGCGGGAACACCCACCCCGTGCAGCAGCGCCCCGGACACCTCCACACCGTCCAGACCTGCGACTTCCTGCTCGATCACCGCCACCCGCACCAGATGACCGGGACCGTACTGCGGCAGGCCGCCGTGCCAGCGCTGGACGTGCACCGCGACGGGTTCCGCGGACACCCCGGTGACGGTCGCGAGGTCCCGCCGGGCCGCGGCGATCAGCTCGTCGTCGGGTGCGTCGACGACGGCGGCGTCGCCGAACCGCCCGAACGACGCCCGCACGAGGGTCACCTCCCGCTCGGCGAGGTGCGGCCACTTGCGACTCGACAGGGTGAATGCCTTCGCGCCGAGCGCGGCGTCGGTGGCGACGAGGATCCCGGAGTTCTGCGGGAGGTCGACCCGGACCGGCAGCGCCAGCGCGACGACCGCCGACGAAGCCAGCGGGATGTCCGCGGCGGCCGCCGACGCGCGGGGGGCGATGCCGGCGAGCAGGTCGGCGAGCTGCGGGGCGGGCACGGCGAGCACGACCCCGTCGACGGCGCCCACCGGGTCCGCCGACCAACCGTCGCCGTCCCGGGCGAGTGTCCGGATCCGCTCGTGCACGATCTCCGCCGACGCGGCCTCCGTCAGGGCGCGCAGCAGGACGCCGTAGCCGTCGCGCAGCGCCCCGAACACCGGCCCGGGGGTCGGGGCGGGGAGGGCGTCTGCCACCGCCGCGGACAGGCTCGTGGCGCCGCGGTCGAGCGCCGCCGCGAGTGCGGGGAGCGCGGCGCGGACGCCGATCGTGTCCGCCAGACCCGAATAGACCCCTCCGAGAAGCGGATCCACCGACCGCTGGACCACCTGCGTGCCGAACCGGTCGCCGACCAGTGCACCGACGGCGATGTCCGCACACGGTGTCCAGTCGAGGGGCACCGTCCGCTCCCCCGCCACCCGCGCGAGTGTCCGGTCGTCGACGAGACCGCGCAGACTGTTCTCGTCCGCGGGTATCCCCATGAGGGTGCCGGCCGGCAGCGGGTGCAGCGCGTCCTCGGACCAGATGAGCGGCCGCAGACCCGCCGGATGCACCAGTTGGTCGGAGAGGCCGAGTTCGCCGAGCAGGGCGGGCAGTTCCGGGCGCCGCGCGATGAAGGCTTCCGCCCCGACGTCGACGGGTTCCCCCGCCAGGTCCACCGTGCGCAGCTTGCCGCCGAGCCGCTCCGCGCCGTCGGCGAGGACGATCCGGGCCTCGGGGCCGAGCCGTTGCCGCAGGCGGTACGCGGCAACGAGCCCGGAGATGCCGCCGCCGACGACGAGAACGTTCGGCGACGACCCGGTCACAGTGAGTGCACCAGCTCGACCAGCGCGGTCAGCGCGCCCGGGTCGGTGTCGGGCAGGACGCCGTGCCCGAGGTTGAAGATGTGTCCCGTGGCGCCGGCGGCGAGGGCGGCATCCGCTTCCGCGGTGATGCGGCGAACCTGCTTCTCGACGGCCGCCGGTCCCGCGAACAGCACCGCGGGGTCGAGGTTGCCCTGGAGCGCCTTGCCCGGGCCGACCCGGCGCGCCGCCACGTCCAGGGGTATGCGCCAGTCGACGCCCACCACATCGGCGCCGGCTTCGCCCATCGCGCCGAGCAGTTCGCCGGTTCCGACACCGAAGTGGATGCGCGGCACCTTCGCGCTCTCCACCTCGGCGAACACCCGCTCGGAGTGGGGCAGCACGAACTCCCGGTATTCGGCGAGGGACAGCGCGCCGGCCCACGAGTCGAACAGCTGGATCGCGTCGACGCCGGCGCGCAACTGGGTCTGCAGGAAGGTGATGGTGGTGTCGGCCAGGGTGCCGAGCAGCGCGTGCCACGTCCGGGGGTCGGAGTGCATCAGCGCCTTCGTGCGCTCGTGATTGCGGCTCGGACCGCCCTCGACCAGGTACGAGGCGAGGGTGAACGGGGCTCCGGCGAAGCCGATCAGCGGCGTCGAGCCGAGTTCCGCGGTGAGCAGCTGCACTGCCTGGGCGACGGCGCCGACTTCCTCGGGTACGAGACGGGGCAGGGCGGCGACGTCCGCGATCGACCGGACCGGGTTCGCGACGACGGGACCGGTGCCGGCGACGATGTCGAGATCGATGCCGGCGGCCTTGAGCGGCACCACGATGTCGGAGAACAGGATCGCGGCGTCGACGCCGTGCCTGCGCACGGGCTGCATGGTGATCTCGCAGACGAGTGCCGGATCGAAGCACGACTCGAGCATCCCGATCCCCGACCGGATCTCGCGGTACTCGGGAAGCGAGCGACCGGCCTGCCGCATGAACCACACCGGGCGACGGCCGGGGGTACGGCCTTCCGCGGCCGCCAGGAGGGGTGCGTCGGGGAGCACCCGTCTCGCGGCGTATGTCGCCCGTTCGCTCATGCCTGCATTGGTGCTTTCCAACCCGCTCATCGGTCCTCGCGCTCTCTGCCTGCTCGAATTTCGGCAGCTCTCATGCTGCCATGCCGGGACTCCGCCGCCGATCGGCCCTGCTCGGCGCGCCTCCGACGAGATGTGTGGGTCCGGGTCTAACGTCCCGAGCTGTGACGACTTCGGGATCGCCCGCCGAACCGGCCGAGTTCCGCGCCGCGGTCGAAGCGATGAATTCCGCGCAGGTTCGCGCGGACATCGAGCTGGGCCCCATCCGGCCCCCGCAACGGCTGGCGCCGTACAGCTACGCCGTCGGCGCAGAGGTCGTGCACGAGGACACCGGGGTCGTCGCCGAACAGAGCGAGGGTGACGCGTTCGGCAGATTGATCCTCCTGTTCGATCCGGAGGGCGACGAGGCCTGGAACGGCACGATGCGCCTGGTCGCTTACATTCAGGCCGATCTCGACGCCGCCGTGGCGTCCGACCCCCTGCTTCCCGAGGTGGCGTGGAGCTGGCTCGTCGACGCACTCGAGTCGCGCCACGAACCGCTCAACGCGCTCGGCGGGACGGTGACCGCGACGACGTCGGTGCGATACGGCGACATCGCCGGTCCCCCGCATGCGCATCAGCTGGAACTGCGTGCGTCGTGGACGGCGACGTCGGTCGAACTGGCCACGCACGTCGAGGCGTTCTGCGAGGTCCTGGCGTATGCGGCCGGTCTGCCGCCCGCCGGGGTGTCGCAGCTGCGGACGCTGGGCGGCGAGTAGTCAGGCCGATTCGGTGCCCGCCGCGGGCACGTCGGTGGTGGCGCTGCGCGACCATTCCAGGAATCGCCCGACCGCCTGTGTGACGGAGATGCTGCGGATCGAGGGAAACACGTCGAACGCGTGCTGCGCGCCCTTCAGTTCCGCGTAGACGACGGGGTTGTCGGACACCTGCCGGAGTTCGTCGGCGAAGATCCGCGCCTCGGCGACGGGAATGAGCGAATCGCTCGTTCCGTGGATCACGAAGAACGGCGGTGCGTCCGCCCGCAGGTGAGCGAGCGGCGACGCGGCCCGGTAGTCGTCGGGGAACGTGGCCTGCTTGCCGAGCACCATCGGCATCAGTCCGGAGTGCACGCGCTGGAGGACGGCCTTGATGCCGGTGTCGCCGGCGAAGTCGTAGACGCCGTAGTACGGGACACACGCCTGGACCGACGTGTCGACGTCCTCGAACCCCGGCTGCAGGTGGCTGTGGTTCGCGGTGAGTCCCACCATGGCGGCGAGGTGGCCACCCGCGGAACCACCTGTGACGGCGATGAAGTCGGGGTTGCCGCCGTACTCCTCGACGTGCTCCCGGAGCCAGGCCAGGGCCTGCTTGATCGCGATCAGGTGTTCGGGCCACTTCGCCTTCGGCGACAGCGGGTAGTTGACGGCCGCGCACACCCAACCCCGCGAGGCCATCTCGAGCATGAGCGGCAGACCTTGTTGATCCTTGTTCCCGATCACCCATCCCCCGCCGTGGATCTGCAGGAGGACCGGGCTCTTCGACGGCAGGTCGTGCCGGTGGTAGATGTCGAGGCGGGCGCGGCGCCCGCCCGGCGCGTACGCGAGGTTGCGGACCCGGGTGACCGCCTCGTTCCGCATCCAGAACGGGTTCAGGAGTTGCCGCCACACGGGTCGCCCCGAATGTTCGATGGCGCTGTCGCGGTCGGTGTAGTTCTCACCGAGCGCTTCGACGAGCGCGGATTCGGCTTCTGCTCCGGCTCCCCGGCCGGCGGCGATCACGGCCGCGAGCCCGGCGGCGGAGGCCGCGGCCAGCGCGAGGCCGATGCGGTCGCTTCGGGTCCGTGTTCCGTGACGCGCGGCGTGCTGGGCAGCGTCGGCAGCGGTCACGGCGAGGAGGTGCGGCGCGAGTTCGGTGGTGAGCCACCCCGAGAAGAACGCGACCACCGAGGTGGGCGCACCGGGCAGGGGACGCAGGGCGTTGGCGGCGAGTGCGGCGCCGACGGCCTGCCGGAGAACGAAGCCTCGGGTCATACCTCCAACCGTAGAACATGTTCTAATCGATCGGTTGCCCACCCGGCCCGCGGGCGCCGGGTCGAGAACGAGGCGGCGTGCCGCCTCCCGGGGTGGGGCATGCGCCGACCTCGCAGTTCCACGATTCGATGGACCACATTTTAGAACGTGTTCTAGTATCGGATCATGCAGCGACTCAGCGGTCTCGACGCGTCCTTCCTCTATCTCGAAACGTCGACGCAACTCCTCCACGTCTGCGGAGTCATCATCCTCGACGTCTCGACGGTTCCGGGCGGCTACACGTTCGCCCAGCTCAAGGCGGAGCTCGGCGCGCGCACCGAGGCGATTCCCTCGTTCCGGCGCAAGCTGCAGGACTCGAAATTCAACCTCGACCACCCCGTGTGGGTCGAGGACACCGACTTCGACATCGACCGGCACTGCCATCGTGTCGCACTCCCCGCTCCCGGCGGCCGCGACGAGCTGGCCGAGCTGTGCGGCGACATCGCAGGCATTCCCCTCGACCGCGCCCGGCCGCTGTGGGAGATGTGGGTGATCGAGGGCCTCGAGGACGGTTCCGTCGCCGTGATGTCGAAGATGCACCACGCCGGGGTCGACGGCATCACCGGCGCCAACATGATGGCCCAGCTGTGCGGACTCGAACCGGACGCACCACGCCCAGACCCCAACGACTCCGCCGAGAGCGCGGGGCAGGCGAGCACACTCGACATCGCCGTCGGCGGGCTGCTCGCGGTCGCGTCCCGGCCCGCGAAACTGCTGAGGATCGTCCCGCAGAGCCTGACTCTGCTACCCCGCTGGATCGGCCGGGCCCGCCGCGGCGAGGCGATGCCCGCACCGTTCACCGCGCCGCGCACGTCCCTGAACGGCACGTTGACCAGTCACCGCAATCTCGCGTTCACCCAGCTCGACCTCGAGAAGGTCAAGACGGTCAAGGACGCGTTCGACGTCAAGGTCAACGACGTGGTGCTCGCGCTGTGCTCGGGCGCGCTGCGGAAGTACCTGCAGCACCGCCGGGAGCTGCCCGACAAGTCGCTGGTCGCCATCGTCCCGGTGTCGGTCCATGGAAAGTCTGACCGGCCGGGCACCAACCAGGTGTCGGGCATGTTCACCGAGCTCGGCACCCAGATCGAGGATCCGGCCGAACGCCTGCTCGCGATCGGCGAGCACAACTCGACCTCGAAGGAACACAACGAGACCCTCGGCGCGAGCCTGCTGCAGGACTGGTCCCAGTTCGCCGGGCAGGCCGTGTTCGGCACCGCCATGCGCCTCTACTCGACCCTCGGCCTGGCGGAGCGGCATCCGGTGGTCCACAACCTGGTCATCTCCAACGTGCCCGGACCGTCGGTCCCGCTGTACTTCCTGGGCGCCCTGATCAAGGCGATGTATCCGCTGGGACCGATCTTCCACGGCGCGGGACTCAACGTGACGGTGATGTCGCTGAACGGTCAGCTCGACGTCGGCCTGATGAGCTGCCCGGAACTGGCACCCCACCTCTGGGACCTCGTCGACGCGTTTCCCGCGGCGTTGGACGAGCTCGTCGAGGCAGCGGGGAAACGGTCGTGAACCCGCCGGTGCGCTGCGGGAATCCCGAAGCGACGTAGAGTCAGCTGTCATGTCCGAAGTCACCGACGACGCCTCGTCACCCGGCCCCGCCGAAGAGTCCGGCCGGCAGATCGTTCCCCTGCTCGCACCCCGGGACGGCGTGCCCGACGTCGTGACCACGGCGGAGGGTGTCGCGAAGGCCGCGGCCGCACTGAGCGAGGGCACCGGGCCGCTGGCGGTCGACGCCGAGCGGGCGTCCGGCTTCCGCTATTCGGCGCGGGCGTATCTCGTGCAGCTGCGCCGGGAGGGTGCGGGGACGGTGCTCCTCGACCCGATCCCCACCGCCGCCGATCTCGCCCCGCTGGCGGAGGTGATCAATCCGCTGGAGTGGATCCTGCACTCCGCCGACCAGGATCTGCCGGGGCTCGCCGAGATCGGCCTGGCGCCGGCGACACTGTTCGACACCGAACTGGCGGGGCGCCTCGCCGGGTTCGAACGGGTCGGTCTCGCCGCGATCGTCGAGCGGACGCTGGGCCTCGAACTCCGAAAGGGCCACGGCGCCGCCGACTGGTCGAAGCGGCCGCTGCCCGATTCCTGGCTGAACTACGCAGCCCTCGACGTCGAGGTTCTGGTCGAGTTGCGGAACGTGATGGCCGCGGAACTCGACGAGCAGGGCAAGAGCGAGTGGGCAGCACAGGAGTTCGAGCACATCCGGCTCGCGGGGCCACCGAAGCCCAAGGCCGACCGCTGGCGGCGGACATCGCACATCACGTCGCTGAAGACGCAGCGTCAACTCGCCGCGGCACGGTCCCTGTGGCAGGCCCGCGAGGACCTCGCCCGCAAACGCGACGTCTCCCCCAGCCGGGTCCTGCCGGATTCGGCGATCATCGACGCCGCGACGAAGGACCCCCGGGGTATCGAAGCGCTCCGGGCGCTGCCGGTGTTCGGCGGTCCCCGCCAGCGGCGGCACTCCCGGATCTGGCTGCAGGCGCTCGAGGATGCCCGGGCACTGCCGGACACCGAGCTTCCTCCGAAGACCCCGCCGTTCACGGGACCGCCGCCGGCGAGCCGGTGGGCGCGGCACGACCCCGAGGCCGCCGAGCGGCTGACGGCGGCCCGCGCCGCGCTGGCCGACCTCTCCGCGGAGGTGTCGGTGCCGGTGGAGAACCTGGTGACCCCGGAACTCGTCCGCAGGTTGTGCTGGGACTGGACGGACCCTGAGGACGGCGAAGTCGAGGCGGCGATCGACCGGGTGCTCGGCGAGGGCGGGGCCCGCCCCTGGCAGCGGATGCTGACCGTGCCCGCGCTGGCGAGCGCACTGCTCTCCGCCGCCGAGCGGAAGGGCTCCGGCGGCGACTGACCGACAGCACCGACACGCGGGGTGAGCGCGTGAATTCCCGATGAGGCACCCATTAAGTTACCCGCGAGTAACGGTAGGGGTACGCTGGTCTGGAGGCCGGACGCCTGGCCGTGATCCGGAACCAAACTGCTCCATCAGGAGGAATTCGCGTGGCTCCATCCACCACAACTCAACGCAACGTCGTGTTCGTCGACGGCATCCGCACTCCGTTCGGCAAGGCCGGCCCCAAGGGCATCTACGCGGAGACCCGCGCGGACGACCTCGTCGTCAAGACCATCCGCGAGCTGCTTCGCCGTAATCCGCAGCTCGACCCCGCGCGCATCGACGAGGTCGCCATCGCCGCGACCACACAGACGGGCGATCAGGGTCTCACCATCGGCCGCACCTCCGCGATCCTGGCCGGGCTTCCCGAGACCGTCCCCGGTTTCGCCATCGACCGCATGTGCGCCGGTGCCATGACGTCCGTCACCACCACCGCGTCGGGCATCGGCTTCGGCCAGTACGACGTGGTGATCGCCGGCGGCGTCGAGCACATGGGCCGCCACCCGATGGGCGAGGGCGCAGACCCGAACCCCCGGTTTCTCGCCGATCGCCTCGTCGATCCCAGCGCGCTCGTCATGGGCAACACGGCCGAGAACCTGCACGACCGGTTCCCGACCATCACCAAGGACCGCACCGACGCGTACGCCGTCGCGAGCCAGAACAAGTACGAGGCCGCCCGCAAGGCCGGCTTCATCGCCGACACCCTCGTGCCCGTCGCCACCCGCTCCGCCGCGGGCTGGGGTCTGGCCACCGAGGACGAGCCGCCGCGTCCGGGCACCACACTCGAGGACCTCGGCAAGCTGAAGACGCCGTTCCGTCCCGCGGGCCGGATCACCGCGGGTAACGCCGCCGGTCTGAACGACGGCGCGACCGCCGCTCTCCTCGCCGGTGAGGACACCGCGCTCGAACTCGGACTGCCGATCGGCATGCGCATGGTCGGATTCGCGTTCCAGGGCGTCGACCCCGCCGTCATGGGCATCGGCCCGGTGCCGGCCACCGAGAAGCTGCTTGCCCGCACCGGCCTGAAGATCGAGGACATCGGTCTGTTCGAGATCAACGAGGCCTTCGCCGTTCAGGTCCTCGCGTTCCTCGAGCACTACGGCATCGCCGACGACGATCCGCGAGTCAACCAGTGGGGCGGCGCCATCGCGTGCGGCCACCCCCTCGCGTCGTCCGGTGTCCGCCTGATGACCCAGCTGTCCCGCCAATTCGCCCAGCGCCCCGACGTCCGCTACGGCCTGACCACCATGTGCATCGGTCTGGGCATGGGCGGAACCGTGATCTGGGAAAACCCGAACTTCGATGGAGCCAAGTAGATGACCGACATTGCAACGGCATTCGCCGACGAGGTCGTGACCAACGCGTACACCAAGATCGTCGCCGTACCCGGCATCGAGGGCCCGGTCGCGCTGATCACCCTCGACAACGGTTTCGACCACACCAAGCCGTCGTCGTTCGGCCCGGGCGGCCTGAAGGCCCTCGACGCCGCACTGGACGAGGCGTTCGCCGCCCACCCCGTCGCGATCGCGATCACCGGCAAACCCTTCATCTTCGCCGCCGGCGCGGACCTCAAGGGTGTTCCGAGCATCACGAACCGTGACCAGGCGCTCGAACTCGGCCGGCTCGGGCACACGGTGTTCCGCCGGCTGCGCGAATCGTCCGTGCCGACGTTCGCGTTCGTCAACGGCGTCGCACTCGGCGGCGGGCTCGAGGTCGCGCTACACAGCCACTACCGCACCGTATCCGAGAGCGCGGGCGCCCTGGGTCTGCCCGAGACGTTCCTCGGACTGGTGCCGGGCTGGGGCGGAACGCAGTTGCTGCCCAACCTCATCGGCCCCTCGAACGCCGTCACCGTCGTCCTCGAGAACGCGCTGAACCAGAACAAGACGCTCAACCCGAAGAAGGCCCTCGAACTCGGCGTCGTCGACGCGGTGTTCGGTTCGGCCGACTTCCTCGAGCAGTCGTTCGCCTGGGCCGCGCAGGTCCTGGCCGGCGAGATCACCCCCGCGCGTCCCGAGATCGACCGGGGCAAGGGCTGGGACGACGCGATCGCCCGCGCGAAGGCCGTCGTCGAGGGCAAGACCAAGAACAACGCCCCCGGACCGGTCAAGGCCGTCGAACTCCTCGAGCTGGCCCGGACCACCGATCTCACCGATCCCACGTCGCTCGACAAGGGCTTCGCCGCCGAGGACGAGGCGCTCGCCGACCTGCTGCTCGCCGACGAGCTCCGCGCCGGTCTGTACGCGTTCGACCTGGTGAACAAGCGTGCCAAGCGTCCCGCCGGCGCACCGGACAAGTCCCTCGCCCGCAAGGTCACCGGTGTCGGCATCGTCGGTGCCGGTCTGATGGCCAGCCAGCTCGCGATGCTGTTCGTCCGTCAGCTCAAGGTGCCGGTGATCCTCACCGACATCGACCAGGAGCGCATCGACAAGGGTGTCGGCTACGTCCACGGCGAGATCGACAAGCTCCAGGGCAAGGGCCGGTTGTCGCCGGACGCAGCGAACCGCCTCAAGGGTCTCGTGTCCGGCTCGCTGGACAAGGCCGCGTTCGCGAAGACCGACTTCGTGATCGAGGCCGTGTTCGAGAACCTCGATCTGAAGAAGAAGATCTTCGCGGAACTCGAGGAGCACATCGCCCCCGAGACCATCCTGGCGACGAACACGTCCTCGCTGTCGATCACCAAGATGGCCGCGGACCTGAAGCACCCCGAGCGGGTGGTCGGCTTCCACTTCTTCAACCCGGTCGCCGTGCTGCCCCTGCTCGAGGTCATCAAGGGCGAGAAGACCGACGACGCCACGCTGGCAACGGCATTCGCCACCGCCCGGGCGCTCAAGAAGTCGGCCGTCGGTTCCGCCGACCTGCCCGGGTTCGTCTTCAACCGGCTCCTGATCCGCACCCTCGGTGAGGTCATGAACGCGGTCGACGAGGGGACCCCGTTCGAGGTGGCCGACAACGCCATCGCCGAACTCGGCATGCCGATGACCCCGTTCACCCTGCTGGCCCTCGTCGGGCCGGCGGTCGCGCTGCACACCGGTGAGACCCTCGCCGAGGCGTACCCCGAGCGCTTCCACAACTCCCCCGGACTCGAGGCGCTGGTCGAGGCCAAGAAGTCGGCGGTGTGGAGCTACGGCGCCGACGGCAAGCAGGTCGTCGACCCCGAGGTCGCCGAACTGTGGAAGCAGGGCGACAAGGCGTCCACGTCCGAAGAGGTTCTGGATCGCACACGTCGCGCGTTCGCCGAAGAGATCCAGATCATGCTGGACGAGGGTGTCGTCGCCGCGGCCGAGGACATCGACCTCTGCCTGATCCTGGGCGGCGGGTTCGGTTTCTGGAACGGTGGCATCACGCCGTACCTGGACCGCACCGGCACGTCCGAGGCCGTCAACGGCAAGCGGTTCCTGGCGCCGGGCGTCGCGAGCGTCTGACCCCACGTGAGTGGCGTCGTGTGCCCCGGCACACGACGCCACTCACGTGCTCAGGGGACGGGTATGTGATCGGCGGCGGCGAGCGCCTGGCGGGCGTACGCCCGCACGTCGGCGTCCGTGTCCTCGAGCGCAGTGGTGAGCGCGCCGACGGCGGCCCGGCCGCCCGGCCACCGGCCGAGTGCGAGGACGGCGGCCTTGCGCACGTCGAGGTGCGCATCCGTCAGGGCGTCCGCCAGCGCGGCCACCGCGACTTCGGGGTCCGCTCCGGCGAGTGCCCGCGCGGCGCCCTGCCGGATCTGCCAGGCCGACTCCCGCAGCGCCGCCGCCGCAAGGGTCACGTCGTCGCCGGTGCAGCCCAGACTCGCGAACGCCGTGAGCGCGGCGGCGCGCACGAGCGGATCGCGGTCGCCGGCCAGCGAGCGCACGGTGTCGACACCGCCGAGCCCGATGGTGGCCAGGCCGTGTGCGACGGTGATCCGCACTTCCCGGTTCTCGTCGTGCGCGCCCGCCGCCACCGACTCCCACCGGTCCAGCGACACCAGCGCCCGCACCGCTTCGATCCGGACGTGGTGATCGCCGTCGGACAGCGCCGTCAGGAACTGCTCCGCCGAACCGGCGTGCAACGCGCGCAGAACGTCGACCACGGCGGCCCGGACCACGGCGTCACCCGACCCCAGGTGGTCGGCCAGTCCGTCGGCGGACGGCAGCACCTCGACGAGTTCGCGCAGGCCGTCGGCGGCAGCGCGGCGCACCGTCACCGCACCGTCGCCGAGGGCGTCGACGAGGGCCGCCCCGAATCCGTCGGGGGTTCCTTCCGTCAGCACCGAGAGTGCCGTGACGCGGACCTGCGGGTCGGCGTCGCCCAGATACGGTGCAAGCTCTGCGACGCTCGGCGCGTCGAGTCCGAGGACTGCGACGATGGCCGGTGACGACGGCTCCTGCCGGACCGGCGCCGCGATGCGCGAGCGCTCCTCCACCGGGGCACGCCCCCCGACCAGCGGCGGCTGCGCGACGGGTACGACCGTCCGGTCCACCGGCGGAAGGGAATCGAGACCGGGCACCGGCACGAAGTACGGCTCGACGGGGCGCTTGAGGAATTCCATGTCGCCGTTCTCGCCGCGCCGCAGATTCAGGTGGTACCCCCATTCGTCGTCCCGCTGCTCCGGGAGATCCGCCCGTTCGTGGTAGAGCCCCCAGCGACTTTCGGTCCTGGTGAGGGAACTGCGGGACGCCATTTCCGCGCAGTCCCGGATGAACGTGACCTCCGCGCAGCGCATCAGCTCGTGCGGGGTGGTCGCGCCCATCCCGGCGATCTCCCCAGCCATCCGTTCGAACGTCTCGACGGCGATCGACAGCTTCGTCGCCGTCTTCGGCGGCGCGACGTAGTCGTTGACGAAGCGGCGCAGCTTGTACTCGACCTGCGGCTGCGGCGGCCCGTCCGGGTTGCGCAGCGGCCGGTAGATCAGCTCGTGCGCGGCGGCCAGCTGCTCCGCGGGCAGCGCGGCCGGCGCCTCGACGTCGGGCAGGGTGCCGGTGGCGTGCGATCCGGCGAGGTCGCCGTACACGAAGGCGCCGATCATGTAGTTGTGGGGGACGCAGGCGAGGTCGCCTGCCGCGTACAAGCCGGGAACGGTGGTCGCGCCGTGCTCGTCCACCCACACCCCGGACGCGGAATGCCCGCTGCACAAGCCGATCTCGGAGATGTGCATCTCGATGTCATGGCTGCGGTAGTCGTGGCCGCGGTTCGCGTGGAACGTGCCGCGGGTGGGGCGTTCGGTGGTGTGCAGGATCGACTCGAGCGTGTCGAGCGTTTCCTCCGGGAGGTGGCTGACCTTGAGATAGATGGGCCCGCGGGCGGATTCGATCTCGCTCTTGACCTCGCTCATCATCTGCCCCGACCAGTAGTCGGAGTCGACGAACCGTTCCCCCTCGGCGTTCACCTGGTAGCCGCCGAACGGGTTCGCGACGTACGCGCACGCCGGGCCGTTGTAGTCCTTGATCAGCGGGTTGATCTGGAAGCATTCGATGCCGCTGAGTTCGGCTCCCGCGTGATAGGCCATCGAGTAACCGTCACCGGCGTTGGTGGGGTTCTCGTACGTGCCGTAGAGGTACCCCGATGCCGGGAGCCCGAGCCGGCCACACGGACCGGTCGCGAGGATCACTGCCTTCGCCCCGACCGCGACGAACTCACCGGTGCGGGTGTTCAGCGCCGCGGCCCCGACGGCGCAGCCGTTCTCCGTCAGCACCCGGACGGGCATCAGCCGGTTCTCGATGCGGATCTTCTCCCGCATCTTCCGCTGCCGCAGCACCCGGTAGAGGGCCTTCTTCACATCCTTGCCCTCGGGCATCGGCAGCACGTACGAGCCGGAGCGGTGCACCCGGCGGACCGCGTATTCGCCGTACTCGTCCTTCTCGAACTTCACGCCGTACTTCTCGAGGCGCTGCACCATCGCGAAACCGCGGGTCGCCGTCTGGTACACGGTGCGCTGGTTGACGATTCCGTCGTTGGCTCTGGTGATCTCGGCGACGTAGTCCTCGGGTTCGGCCTTGCCGGGAATGACGGCGTTGTTGACGCCGTCCATTCCCATTGCGAGCGCGCCGGAATGGCGCACGTGCGCCTTCTCGAGCAGCAGCACGTTCGCGCCGTTCTCGGCGGCGGTCAGTGCCGCCATCGTGCCGGCGGTGCCGCCACCGATCACGAGCACGTCGCAATCGAGACGGACGGTGTCCGCGAGGTCGGGGATGTCCATCAGGTCTCCGAAGTGTGGTTCAGTGCGGCGAGCACGTCGGCGCGCGCGGCACGGGTGTCGGGGTGGTCGAGGTGGTCGCGGTCCCGGGGGTGCGGGATGTCGACGAGCGCCCGCAGCGGCTCGCCGGCCCGGCCGAGCACCGCGACGCGATCACCGAGCAGCACCGCCTCGTCCACGTCGTGGGTCACGAACACCACGGTGGTCGGGTGAGTACTCCACGTGTCGACGAGCAGTCGCTGCATGACGCCGCGGGTCTGGGTGTCGAGGGCGCCGAACGGCTCGTCCATCATCACGGCCCGCGGCGCCCCGGCGAGTCCGCGCGCCAACTGCACTCGTTGCCGCATGCCGCCGGACAGGTTCTTGGGCAGGAAGTCGCCGAACCCGGTCAGACCCACCTCCGCGATCCAGCGATCGGCGGTCTCACGGCGTCCCTTGCGGGGTTCGCCGCGGAGCGCGAGGGCCAGCTCGATGTTCGAGCGCACCGTGCGCCACGGGAGGAGCGCGTTGTCCTGGAAGACGACGGCCCGGTCCCGGGACGTCGACTCCACCGCCGCACCGTCGGCGACGACGCGGCCCGAATCGGGCGGCAGCAGACCGGCCAGTGCGCGCAGCACGGTGGACTTACCGCACCCCGAAGGCCCGGTGAGCACGAGGATCTCGCCGGGGACCACGGTCAGCGACAGCGAACGGATGACGGGGTTCCCGGTGTAGGACAGGGTGACGTCGTCGAGGACCAGCGACATGCCGGCGGCCACGGACGCTCCGGCGGTGGCGGTCATGCGCGCTCCCCTCGCGGCAGCCAGCGGGTGACGCGCCTGCCGAGCAGTTCGACTGCGCCGGACGTCGCGAATCCGAGGATGCCGATGGTGACCATGCCGACGAAGACGCCGGGATAGTCGACGATCGTGTACGCCTGCCAGGTGCGGTAGCCGACACCGAGCCTGCCGGAGATCATCTCGGCGGAGATCACGCAGATCCACGCCACCCCGATCCCGACCGACAGTCCACCGAACACGCCGGGCAGGATTCCGGGCAGCACCACCCGGGACAGCACGTCCCAGCGTCCGCCACCGAGCGTGCGCACCGAGTCCTCCCACAATGTCGGGAGGGCCCGGACAGCGTGCCGGGTGCTCACCATGATCGGGAAGAACGCGGCAACGAACGTGATGAACACGATGCCGGCCTCGTCGCTGGGGAACAGCAGGATCGCGACGGGCACCACCGCGATGGCGGGGATCGGCCGCGCGAGCTCCGTCAGCGGACCGAGGACGTCGGCGAACAGTTCCGATCTGCCGAGGGCGATTCCGGTGGCCACACCGACCACGGTCGCGAGTCCGAATCCGCTGAGGATGCGGATCAGCGACTGCCCGAGGTCGAGGTAGAACAGGTCGCTCTGCAGCTGGGTACCGAACGCGGACACGACGTCGGTGACGGTGGGGAGCGTGTCGAACCGCAACCACACCCGCACGTCGTTGGCGGTCAGCAACTGCCACGCGACGATTGCCGCGATCACGGACGTGATCCGTACGAGGCGTGACCGCCACGGCGAGGTTCGCCGGCGCGTCGATGCCGGATCGTGTTCTTCGACAGCGGCTTCGGTGTCGACCAGGACCGTCGACCGTTGCAGGGTGGTCACTGCCGCACCTCCTCGACCGCGCGGTCGTACGTGACCACGCCACCCGTGGGGTGCGCGCGCAGGTAGCGGTCTGCCGCGGCGCCGGTGGTGAAGGGCAGGAAGTTGTCGCCGTCGCGCACCCACACCGATTTGTCCGCGAACCACCGGGTGCCCAGTTCGGCGTCGGGAACGTAGGCAGCGCGCACGGCGCGTCCCTCGGCCCGGGCCTGCTTCACCGCCCGGAGCAGGCACGTCGGGTCCGCGGCCGGCTGCGTCCCGGTGGCGCCGTCGAACCAGACCTCGCCGGCCAGTGCCGGATCGCTCGGGGCGGTGGCGCACACGGGATCAGTGCCGATGACCGACGTCGGGTTGGCCGTGGACGCGAGCGTGGCGTCGTAGTCCTGCCCGTCGGCCTCGAACGCGGACCGGAGCGGAGCGTCGTTCACGAAACCGTCGACGTCGAGGTCGGCGAAGTCGCCGATCGACTTCAGGTACGGCACATCGTTCTTCAGCGCGCCGATCAGGTCCGGCTTGAGCGTCGTGTCGAACGACGTGCCGCCCGGGCCGTTGTACAGGTACACGACCTCCTGCGGCAGGCCGCTCGCGTCGGCCACGATCCGCGACGCCTCGAGCGGTTGCGTCTGGACGAACCGCGTGGCGTCGAGCTGCGCCCGGAGGAATGCGTCGAGAACTTCGGGGTGTTCGTCCGCGTACGCCTCACGGGCCACCACACCGTGCAGGGTCGGGGTTCGGAGTTCGGCGCCGTCGTACAGCAGCTTGGCCTTGTCCTGGAAGACGAGAAGCCCGGGCCAGGCGACGAACTGCGACAGCGCCGCCACCTGACCGGACTCCAGGGCAGAGGATCCGACCTGCGGCTGCTGGTTGAGCACTTCGACGCCGGTACCCGGGTCGATCCCGGCGCGGTCGAGTGCCTGGACGAGGGTGCCGTGGCCTGCGGAGCCGACGCTCGCGGACACCTTCTTGCCGGCCAGGTCGCCGAGTGTGGTCGCGGGTGAATTCGGTGGCACCACCACCATGTTCAGTGCGCCCTCGGGGTTGTAACCGGTGACCGAGACGATCTCCGTCTTCGAGCGCGGGTTCGCCTGGGTGCGGGAGCCGTTGATCAGCATGGGGTAGTCGCCCATCGATCCGATGTCGATCTTCTCGGCCACCATCTGGGCGGTGATCGGCGCCCCGGTGTCGTAGTCCTGCCACTCGACGGAGTACTTCGTTCCGGTCTGTTCCGTCACGTCCTGCAGGCGCTGTTCGAGGTATCCCTGTGCGCGCAGCAGCGTTCCGGCGGTGACGGTGTTGATCGTCTTGGACTGGTACCCGATCACGAGTGTGACCGCGTCACCGTTGTCGGCCGAGGGTTCGAGGGAGCAACTCGTCGCCACGAGTGTCAGTGCCGCGGCGGCGATCGCGAAGGTGGAAGAGCGTCGCTTCATCTGTGTGGTCTTTCGCTCAGCGGAGGAGGTACGGCATGTTCACGGTGACCGCGCCGGTCGGGCAGCGAGCCGCGCAGGGCCCGCAGTACCAGCATTCGTCGACGTGCATGAAGGCCTTGCCGTTCTCCGGGTTGATGGCCAGCGAATCGAGCGGGCAGATCTCGACGCACAGGGTGCAGCCCTCGATGCACAGCGACTCGTCGATGGTGACGGGTACGTCGGCTCGTTGATTGACCAAAGTCATGAGGTGAGCTCCCAGTTCGTGATGTCGGGTCGGCGGACGAGGCTGCTGCGCATGGTGATTCGGTCACCGCGCATGCGGATGTATTCGAGGTCGACGGGACGTCCGTCGACGAGCCGGGTGAGGCGTTCGAGCAACAGGAGCGCCGCACCCTCGGGCGTCTGGAGGTTCGCGGCGGAATGGGCGTCGGCGTTCACCGATTCGATCGCCACATCGGCGGAGCCGAGGGGCTGACCGCAGACCTCCTCGATCAGCGCGAACACGTCGTTGGTTTCGAGGTCGTGGCCGAGGATCTCGGCTCCGATGTCGGGAACGAGGTACGTGAGGTCCAGGCTGAGCGGCAGGTCGCCGAGATAGCGCACCCGCTCGATGTAGACGGCAGGTTCGCTCGGCTCCAGCTGCAGGCGGCGGGCGACGGCGGGCGGCGGGCTGATCTCCAGGGCGGCGCGGACGTCGTTGCGGACCTCGCCGTGCCCCTTCAGCGTCTCCTTCAACCCGAGCAGGGCGTCGAGACCGTGGTCGTACTTGCGCTGCGCCACGTGCGTTCCCACGCGCGGGACCCGGTCGATGAGCCCCTCCTGCTTCAGCAGCGCCAGTCCGTCGCGTACCGCGTTGCGCGACACGCCGAACTCGGCGGCCAACTCCGATTCCGACGGCAATCCGCGCTCGGCGAAGGAGTCCGCGTGGATCTGCTGACGGAGCAGGTCGGCGAATCTGCGCGCATGGTCCGCGCGGGAACTGCGCGACGCCGTCTGGAGGGGAGTCGGATTCACCACCGTGGTTTCCTTCGTCGATAGTGCGTGTGAGCTGGACGAAGACAAACGCTAACGGCACTCGGCGGGGCCCGGAGTCGCCGCGAACAGCCGCTCGGGGCGCCCCCGTGAATCGGCCGGGTCCACGCCGGGACCGGAACGCCTCACCAGCGGAAACACGGCAACGACCCGGCAATGCGCCAGGCCGGGCCGGGCCGGGAAGTTTCAATCAGGGTGATTCGAAGTCGCGACGTCCGCCCGTCGAGCGATGAAGTCTAGGTTAGGCTTACCTTCTATCTTCGCCCCGAAGGAGTCGTTGCCGTGTTCGCACCCACCGCCAGACGTCAGCTCGCCGTCGCACTCGCCGTGGCCAGTTCGTCCCTCTTCCTCGCCGCGTGCTCGTCCGGCGACAGCGGAGGCACCACGGAAGCGTCCGGTGAGGGATTTCCGGTCACCATCGAGAACACGTTCGGATCGACAACCCTCGACGCGGCGCCCGAACGCATCGTCACCCTCGGATGGAACGCCCAGGACGTCGTCTACGCGCTCGGCGAGACACCGGTCGGCATGCCGAAATACACATACGGCGCCGAGGCGAACGGTGTGATGCCCTGGCTGCAGGACCGATTCGATCCGTCCCTGACCACGTTGCTCGACACGGCGACGTCCACCCCCATCGAGGGCGTCGCCTCGCTGGCGCCCGATGTCGTCCTCGCCCCATACGAGGGATTCGACCAGGCAACGTACGAGAAGCTGTCGGGAATCGCCCCCACGGTGGCGTACCCGGACAAGGCGTGGCAGACCACGTGGCAGGACCAGACCACGCTGGTCGGACAGGCACTCGGCAAGAGCGCCGAGGCGGAGCAGCTGGTGGCCGGTCTCGACGACACCCTCGCCCAGACCGCCGCCGCGCACCCCGAGTTCGCCGGCAAGACGATCTCGGTGATCAACTTCGACACCGACGCCGCGACGGTCAACGTCTACATGCCCTCCGATCCCCGTGTCCAGGTGCTGACCCAGCTCGGGTTCACCGTGTCTCCCGGTGTGCAGAAGCTGGCCGCTGCCAATGATCCGGACAAGTTCTTCGCCGACATCTCCGTGGAGAACATCTCCGATGTGGACGCCGACGTCGTGGTCGCGTTCGTCCCGGAGAACACCACCGTCGCCGCGAACCCGGCCTACGCGAATCTCGGTGCCCTCGGGCGTGGAACCGCGGTCGCGCTGTCGGACACGAAGATCATCTCGGGGCTCAGCCAGACCAGCGTTCTCGCGACACCGTGGGTTCTGGACAAGCTGACGCCTCAGCTGAGCGAGGCCGCCACGAAAGCGGGTGCCTGAACTCCCGCCTGACAGGCGGTCTCGGGCGTAGCGTGATTCGAGACACAAATTTCCGCTGTGCCCGCATCAGGAACGCTCGCCGAAAGCAGGTATGCGATGACGCAGATGTCCGAAAGACACACCGCGAAGGTCATCGGCGTCACCGTCGCCGCCGCGGTAGGTGGATTTCTCTTCGGTTTCGACAGCTCGGTCATCAACGGCGCCGTCGATTCCATCCAGGGCCACTTCGAACTCGGATCGTTCTTCACGGGCTTCGCCGTGGCGATCGCCCTGCTCGGATGTGCTGTGGGCGCATGGTTTGCGGGTCGCCTCGCGGACCGCTGGGGCCGCAAGAAAGTGATGCTGCTCGGTTCGGTGCTGTTCGTCGTGTCCTCGCTCGGAGCGGGTCTCGCCTTCAGCGTCCCCGACCTGATGCTGTGGCGCGTCCTCGGAGGCCTCGGCATCGGGATCGCGTCGGTCATTGCGCCCACGTACATCGCGGAGATCGCGCCGGCCCGCTACCGCGGCGCGTTGGCGTCGCTGCAGCAGTTGGCCATTACTCTCGGCATCTTCGCCGCGCTGCTGTCGGACGCGGTGCTGCAGAACGCCGCGGGCGGCGCCTCGAACGAGTTGTGGCTGAACCTCGAGGCCTGGCGCTGGATGTTCCTCGTCGGTGTGGTCCCCGCGGTCGTGTACGGCATTCTCGCCCTGCTCATTCCCGAGTCTCCGCGGTACCTCGTGGGCAAGCACCTCGATCAGGAGGCGGCCGACATCCTCGCGAACATCACCGGCGAAGTCGACCCGCACGAGCGCGTCTCCGAGATCCGGCTGACCCTCCGCCACGAATCGACGGCGTCGTTCGACGACATTCGCGGCCCGAAGTTCGGGCTGCAGCCCATCGTCTGGGTCGGCATCTTCATGGCCATCTTCCAGCAGTTCGTGGGTATCAACGCGATCTTCTACTACTCCACCACGCTCTGGAAGTCGGTGGGCTTCACCGAGAACGAGTCGTTCACCACGTCGGTGATCACCGCGATCATCAACGTGGGCATGACGTTCGTCGCCATCCTGTTCGTCGACCGGATCGGCAGGCGCATCCTGCTCATGGTCGGCTCGCTCGGCATGTTCGTGAGCCTGCTCATGGCCGCAATCGCCTTCTCCCAGGCGACGGGCAGCGGCGACGACGTCGTGCTCCCCAGCCCGTGGGGGGCGGTCGCCCTGATCGGCGCCAACCTGTTCGTGATCTTCTTCGCCTCCACCTGGGGCCCGGTCATGTGGGTGATGCTGGGCGAGATGTTCCCCAACAACATGCGCGCCTACGCACTCGGCATCAGCACGGCGGCGAACTGGATCGCGAACTTCATGGTCACGCTGTCGTTCCCGCCGCTCACCCGCTCGGTCGGGCTGTGGTTCCTGTACGGACTATTCGCGTTCTTCGCGTTGCTGTCCTTCTTCTTCGTCCGGTCGAAGGTCCAGGAGACGAAGGGGATGGAACTCGAGGAGATGCACACCTGACCCAGGCACGAACGGATCCGGCCGAATCACAGTGTGATTCGGCCGGATCTCTGTGTGGGGCGCCCGGTACTACTGTCCACTTTTCTCCGCGCGCTGCGCATCGAGGTCGGCGACGACACCGTTCTGCTGCCCGGGGCGCAGGTTCCCGAGGCCGGCGAACCATCCGGTGATCTGCCGGGCGACGTCCTGCGCGGTGAGGCCAAGCTCGGCGTGGATCTGCGCGCGCGACGCGTGGTCGAGGAACCGTTGCGGAACACCGAGGTCACGACAGGGGACGTCGACCCCGGCCGACCGCAGCGCGGCGGACACGGTGGAACCGACACCGCCGTGCAGCCCACTGTCCTCGACGGTGACGACCATCGTGTAGTCCTCGGCGAGCTTCACCAGCGACTCCGGGACGGGCAGGACCCACCGCGGGTCGACGACGGTCGCCGAGATGCCCTGCTGTTCCAGGCGTTCCGCCGCGGCGAGCGCGAGACCGGCGAACGCGCCGACCGACACGATGAGCACGTCGTTCCGCCCGGAGGGGGCGCGAAGGATGTCGACGACACCGTCCACGCGGCTCAGCGCGGGGACGTCGTCGCAGACCGTGCCCTTCGGGAACCGGAGCGCGGTCGGGCCGTCGTCGACGGCCAGCGCTTCGTCCAGTTCCTCCCGCAGGGTGGCGGTGTCGCGGGGAGCCGCGACCTTCATACCGGGGACGATGCCGAGCAGCGACATGTCCCACATGCCGTTGTGGCTGGCGCCGTCGTTGCCGGTGATACCCGCGCGGTCGAGAACGAGGGTGACGGGAAGTTTCAGCAACGCCACGTCCATCAGCAGCTGATCGAACGCGCGGTTGAGGAACGTCGAATAGACCGCGACCACCGGGTGCAGACCCCCCAGGGCGAGGCCGGCCGCCGATGTCACGGCGTGCTGCTCGGCGATTCCGACGTCGAACATCCGGTCGGGATACTTCTCGCCGAACGCGGCGAGACCGGTCGGGCCCGCCATCGCCGCGGTGATCGCCACGATGTCCTGCCGGTGGCTCGCCTGATCGATCAGCTCGGCCGAGAACACCGACGTCCAGTCGGCGGACGCCGACCCGGCCGACTTACCCGTGATCGGGTCGATCACGCCGGTCGAGTGCATCTGATCGGCCACGTGGTTCTCGGCGGGCGCGTACCCCATGCCCTTGCGGGTGACGGCGTGGACGATGACCGGGCCACCGAACGCCTTCGCGCGGCGCAGCGCGGATTCGAGCGCGGCCTCGTCGTGTCCGTCGACCGGCCCGAGGTACTTGATGCCGAGGTCCGTGAACATCACCTGCGGGGCCACGGCGTCTTTGAGGCCCGCCTTCATGCCGTGCAGGACCGAGTAGGCGGTACGGCCCACCCACGGAAGTTTCTTCACCATCCGGCGGCCACTGTCGAGGATGCGCTCGTATCCCGGCTGGAGGCGGAGAGCCGCGAGGTGGTCGGCGAGACCACCGATGGTCGGCGCGTACGAGCGGCCGTTGTCGTTGACGACGATGACCACCGAGCGGTCCTTGCCTGCCGCGATGTTGTTCAGGGCCTCCCAGCACATGCCGCCGGTCAGTGCGCCGTCACCCACGACGGCCACGACGTGGCGGTCCTGACCGGTCAGTTCGAAGGCCTTCGCGAGGCCGTCCGCGTACGACAGCGACGCCGATGCGTGCGAGGACTCGACCCAGTCGTGGTCGCTCTCCGCCCGGCACGGGTACCCGGACAGGCCTCCCTGCTTGCGGAGCGAGTCGAAATCGTCCTTGCGGCCGGTGAGGATCTTGTGGACGTACGCCTGGTGGCCCGTGTCGAAGATGATCGGGTCGGCGGGCGACTCGAAGATGCGGTGCAACGCGAGGGTCAGTTCGACGACGCCCAGGTTGGGGCCGAGATGCCCACCGGTCGCCGCGACCTTCTGCACGAGGAACTCACGAATCTCCGCGGCGAGCTGCTTCATCTCCGCCGAATTCAGCTGACGAAGATCGTCAGGCGTCTGGATACGGGCAAGAACACCCAACGAGATCGCTCCCTCCGTGATGCACGCCGCCTTGCGTGCCTCTGCCGTGGCTTCGTGTCACGTCACAGTGGAACCAGTCTACGGAGCCGCCGGAGTGCGGGACACACGGTATGGGCCGGTGCGGCCCCGTATCGTGGGCTCGTCCTCGGGCATCCCGGCCACGACCGTGACCGGCTTCACACAATTGTGCCGCCGGACGGGCCCCTCGGAACACCCGACAGCGTCGTGAACAGCCTCTAGGGTCGACTCATGAGCACCGTGGTGGACGCGCTGATCGGGAAAGTCTTCGCCGCGACCCGGGAGAACCGCAGCGGCGAGCTCGCCGACTACATTCCCGAACTCGCCGCGGTCGCCCCCGACTCGTTCGGAATCTGCATCGCCACCGTGGACGGCTTCGTGTACGAGGTCGGCGACACCCGCCTGCCGTTCACGATCCAGTCCATCTCGAAACCGTTCACGTATGCCCTGGCGCTCGCCGATCGCGGGTCCGGCGCCGTCGCCGAGAAGATCGACGTCGAACCGTCCGGGGAACCGTTCAACGAGATCAGCCTCGACCCCCGGACGGAGCGACCGCGCAATCCCATGATCAACGCCGGGGCGATCACCGCGGCGTCGCTGGTGGCCGGACCCGACCTGGACACCCGGTTCGAACGTATCCGGACCGCGTACTCCCGCTACGCCGGACGGGACCTGACGTTCAACCGGTCGGTATACGAGTCCGAGTCACGGACCGGGCACCGCAACCGGGCCATCGGCCACATGCTGCGCTCGTTCGACATCATCACCGGCGACCCCGACGAGGCCGTCGACCTCTACTTCCGCCAGTGCTCCGTCGACGTGACGTGCCGGGACCTGAGCGTGATGGCTGCGACGATGGCGAACAACGGCGTCAACCCCGTCACCCGGGAGACCGTTCTCGACCCGGCCCTCGTCGAGCGGGTTCTGAGCGTGATGTCGACGTGCGGCATGTACGACGCCGCGGGCAAGTGGGTGTACGAGGTGGGGTTGCCAGCCAAGAGCGGCGTCGGCGGCGGCATCATCGCGGTCCTGCCGGGGCAGATCGGCATCGCCGTCTACTCGCCGCGCCTCGACGAGCACGGCAACAGCGTGCGCGGGGTGGAGGCGTGCCGGGCCTTGTCGGCCGAGTTGGAGTTGCATTTCCTCCATGTCACCCGTGCCGCCCGTTCGGCGATCCGTGCCAGTTACTCCGTCGTCGACGGTCCGTCGCGGATGCGGCGCACTCCCGCCGAGCGGGCCGCCCTCGACGACGTCGGCAAGCGCAGCAGGATCTACGAGCTGCACGGCGACCTCCTCTTCGCCGGCGCGGAGTCCGCGGTGCGCGAGATCGGCGGGGTCGAGACCGAGCTCGAGGTCGTGGTGATCGACGTCCGGCGGGTCGACGACGTCGGCGGCATCGCGCGCCGCATGCTCGACAGTCTGCGCGACGAACTCACCCGTCGCGGCTGCGCGGTCGCCCTCGTCGATCCGGCGGGGCTGCTGGGCTACACGCGGTCGGATCTCACCGGAACGAGCGGGCGGGTGTTCGCCGACCTCGACGCCGCACTGCAGTGGTCCGAGGACACCCTCCTCGACCTGCACTGCGCCGCCCTCCGCCAGCCGGCATCGATCGACGTCACGCAACATCCGGTGCTGGCCGGACTTCCACCGGAGCAGCTGCGGCGACTCGCCCGCGACCTCGATATCCGCACGTTCACGCGCGACGAGCAGATCATCCACCGGGGCGACCGGGCGTGCGGGCTGTTTCTGATCCTGTCGGGCCGGGTCAGCATGAGAGTCACCGATTCCGGGGGTGCCGTGTACCGGATCATGACGCTGTCGACGGGCATGACCTTCGGCGAGATGACGATGCTGCTCGACTTGCACTTCCTCAACGACGTGTGCGCCGACTCCGACGTCACCGTCGCCGTACTCCCCGCGGAACGGTACGCCGACATGGCCGCCCACGAGCCCGGCCTCAAACTCGCTCTCCTCGAACGGCTTGCTGCCGGTGCCTACGAGCAACTCGACGTGGTGCTCCGGTCGCTGCTGCGGCCCTGATCCAGGACCGCCCACAGGAAATGCGATTGCCCGAATCGGAAAAATCGGACAGGCTTGGGGCTCGGAATCGACGACGCTCGAATCGAAAGCAGGGTGCAATGCTCTCAGCGACAAAGCTGGCCATCGAGACGACGGGACTCGTCAAGACGTTCGGATCCACCCACGCGGTCGACGGCCTGGATCTGGCCGTCCCCCTCGGGGGCGTGTACGGCGTCCTCGGACCGAACGGCGCGGGCAAGACCACCGCGATCCGGATGCTGGCCACGCTCCTGCCCCTCGACGGTGGAACGGCCACCGTGCTGGGGCACGACGTCGCGAGCGAACCGGACGCCGTGCGCAGCAAGGTTTCCCTCACGGGACAGTTCGCCTCGCTCGACGAGGATCTGACGGGCAGCGAGAATCTGTTGCTGCTCGGCCGGCTGTACGGGTACTCCCGCGCGGCGGCCCGCACCCGGTCCGAACAGCTGCTGTCCGCCTTCGGGCTCGACGAGGCAGGCAACCGGCAGGTGAAGAACTACTCCGGCGGTATGCGCCGGAGGCTCGACATCGCGGCGAGCATCATCGTCACTCCGGAGATGATCTTCCTCGACGAGCCCACCACCGGTCTCGACCCGCGCAGTCGCAATCAGGTGTGGGAGATCGTCCGCGCACTGGTGGCCGGCGGCACGACGGTTCTGCTGACCACGCAGTACCTCGACGAGGCCGATCAACTCGCCGACCGGGTGGCCGTCATCGACCACGGCAAGGTGATCGCCGAGGGCACCACCGGTGAACTGAAGGCCTCCGTCGGGTCGGGTGCCCTGCACGTGCGGGTCACCGACACCGCAACCCGTCCCGCGGCGGCAGCGCTGCTGAGGAACGTGCTCGAGGTGCCGATCACCGAAGAAGCCGATCCGGCCGCCCTCACCGCCCGTATCGACGACCCCGCCCGGGTCTCGCGGGCGCTGCCCGCACTCGACGACGCCGGAATCGCCGTCAGCACATTCGCATTGGGGCAACCGAGCCTCGACGAAGTCTTCCTCTCCCTCACCGGCCGACCCACCGAGGACCATGCGTCATGACCTCCACCACCGACCGGACCGCCGACACCGCCACCGCTGTCGCCGACGTCCTGAAGATGCCCGGCCCGAGGCCCGCGAGACCCACCGCGTGGTCCACCTCGCTCTCGTTCGGCTGGCGAGCCCTGCTCAAGATCAAGCACGTGCCCGAGCAACTGTTCGACGTGACGATGTTCCCGATCATGTTCACGTTGATGTTCACGTACCTCTTCGGCGGCGCGCTGGCCGGTTCGACCAGTGCCTACGTGCAGTTCCTTCTGCCGGGCATCCTCGTGCAGACGGTCGTCATGATCACCATGTACACCGGGCTGACACTCAACAAGGACATCGAGAAGGGTGTGTTCGACCGGTTCCGGTCGCTCCCGATCTGGCGTCCGTCCCCACTCGTCGGCGCGCTGCTCGGTGACGTCGTCCGCTACACGATCGCCTCGATCATCGTCCTGATCCTCGGGCTCGTCCTGGGATTCCGCCCGGACGGCGGTCTCGTCGGTGTGGTGGCGTCGATCGGCCTGCTACTGCTGTTCTCGTTCAGTCTGTCCTGGATCTGGACGATGTTCGCGATGCTCATGCGCACCGAGCAGGCGGTCATGGGTGTGTCGATGTTCATCCTGTTTCCGCTGACATTCGCCAGCAACATCTTCGTCGACCCCGCGACCATGCCGGGCTGGCTGCAGGCGTTCGTCGGCGTCAACCCGATCAGCAAGCTGGTGACGTCCATCCGCGGGCTCATGGCCGGGACGGTGGAGATGGCGGATCTCGCCGTCGTGTTCGGGTGGTGCGCCGGGTTCGTCGTGATCTTCGGACCACTGACGATGCGCCTGTACAACCGTAAGTCGTGACGGTGGCGGCCACCGATCACACCGAGAGATCGGTGACGGTGCGGGGATCCGGAATCGTGTCGGCGGTTCCGGATCTCGTCCGCGCCGCCGTCACCGTGACCGCGACGCGACCCGCGGTGGCCGACGCGTTCGAGGCCGTCGCCCGGTCCACCACCGCCGTCACGGACACCCTGCACGGGTACGGCGTCTCGGGGCCCGACCTCACGACCACCGGGCTCTCCGTGCACTCCGAGACCACCTGGACCGAGGGCCGGGGCAGCGAGGTGACCGGCTACACCGCCGCGACGACGCTGCAGATCACCGTCCGCGAGGCCGGGGCGTCCGCATCGTCACCGGCGCAGGTGGTGGCCGCCTGCGTCGGCGCGGGCGGCGACGACATCCGTCTCGGCGGACTCGAATTCGACTTCGCCGATCCTGCCGCGCTGACGGCGACAGCCCGGGACCGGGCCTGGGCCGATGCTCTCGCCAAGGCGGAGCAGTACGCCTCGCTGTCGCGTCGTGTGCTGGGCGAGGTGCTCGACATCGCGGAAGTCGACATCGGTGACGTGTCCCCGCGGCCGGTCGCGAAGGCGTTCGCGGCGGCCGACTCCCCGATCGCAGTCGAACGCGGCGAGAAACCGACGCGGGTCGACGTCCGCGTGCGGTGGCGTCTCGTCTAGGCCCGGGGGCCCCGCTGCTGGACCGACGCGGCGAACGTGTCGTTGAGCTGCGTCAGCGACGTCACCGCCGCGAGCGCCTGTTCCTGGGACCAGCCTTCGAGCATGCCGCGCAGCCGTTCGGCCCGGCGCTCGGTCGTCTCGCGCAGAATGTCCATCCCGTTCGGCGACACCCGAATGCGGGAGGCACGCTTGTCGTCAGGATCGGCGGCGCGCGACACGTATCCCGCGTCGACCAGTTCGGAAATCTGCCTGCTCAGCGAGGACTGACTGACGCACAGGTCGGCGGCCAGTTCGTTCTGGCGGCACTCCCCGCGCGCGGCGAGCACGAAGAGCACGCTCGTCAGCGCCGGCGGGATAGGGGTCTCGCCGCTCGCGGAGACCACCGCCCGCAGCGACCGCCCGAGTGCGAACACCGCATCGACGAGCGCTTGCGCAGTATCTGCCTGTACCGACATCCAGTCCCCGTCCCACACACCCACTACTTGCGGGCCGACTATAACGTTTTGTTGCGTTCGGTAACGATGCGCCGCTGTCAGCGCGTCAGCAACGCGATGCACTCCACGTGGTGGGTGAGAGGGAACGCATCGAACGCGCGCAGCTCGTCGACATGATATCCCTGCGCGAGGTACAGACCGATGTCGCGGGCGAACGACGCCGGGTCGCATCCCACGTGCACGACCCGTTCGGCGCCCGCGGCGGCGACCGCACCGATCACGTCACGTCCGGCACCCGCACGCGGCGGATCGAGCACCACGACCTGCGGCGGGGAGGCGAGCCCGGAGATGGCGCGCTCTACCCGGTCGGCGTGGAACCGCACCTGCGGCAGGTCGGAGAGTGCCGCCTTCCCGTCCGCGACGGCCTGGCGCGAGGACTCGACGGAATCCACGTGCCCCGACGGCCCGGCGCCGCCGGCGAGGGCGGCGGCGAACACACCCACTCCCCCGTACAGGTCCCATGCAGTCTCACCCGCGGACATCCCGGCCCATTCGGAGACCACGGCCGAATACGTTTCCGCGGCCCCGCGATGCGCCTGCCAGAACCCGGTGGCGGCCAGCGCCCATTCCCGGTCGCGCACCCGCTCCACCGGGCGACCCGATCCGACGACCACCCGCTCGGCGCGCGGCGCACCGCTGGCAGCGCGACGTGCCATGGCACCGCGGCGCCCTCGACTCGTACGGCCGGTCCGCGACACCTTCGGCGGAGCGATCTCGACCACGTGCCGCTCCCCCGCGCCGTCGAGAACGATCTGCACCTCGCTGCCGGGCTTCCAATCGTGTTCGCTCACACCGTCGTAGGCGGCCGACTCGATCTGCGGGCACGCCAGGTCCGTGACGATCCCGGAACTGCGGTGCCGGTGATAGCCGGGGCGGCCGTCCGGGTCGACGGCGAGCCGCACCCGCGTGCGCCAGCCGGTGCCGTCTCCGGTGCCGGGCAGTTCCTCGACGTCCACGTCCCGCTGCACCCGCGCGAGCCGCGCCAACTGCTCGGCCACGACCTGCGCCTTCATGTCCCGCTGCACGTGCAGGCTCGCGTGCGAGAAGTCGCAACACCCCGCGCCGCCCGGACCCGACACCGGGCACACCGGGGTGACCCGCTCCGGGGACGCGTCGAGGATCTCGATCGCGTCGGCCCGGCAGTAGGACCCGCCGCGGTCCTCGGTGACGAGGGCGATCACCCGCTCGCCGGGCAGTCCGTGCCGGACGAAGACCACGCGCCCCTCATGGCGGGCGACGACGAAACCGCCGTGCCCGGGATTTCCCAGCCGCAGTTCGATGCGGCGGTCCGACCAGTTCTCACTCAACGCTTCTCGCCCGTCACTTGTCGTCGGGTTCGTACCCGCGGCGTGACGCCCCGGCCGTGTATTCGATGTTCAGTGTCTTCGCCTTCTCGGACGAGTTCAGTTGCCACGGAACGCTGGTGACCATCACACCCGGCTGGAACAGCAGGCGGCTCTTGAGCCGCAGCGCACTCTGGTTGTGCAGGATCTGCTCCCACCAGTGCCCCACCACGTACTCCGGGATGAACACGGTGACGACGTCCCGCGGCGAGTCCTTCCGGACGCGCCGCACGTAGTCGAGCACGGGTTTGGTGATCTCGCGGTACGGCGACTCGATCACCTTGAGCGGCACCGCGATGTCGGTCTTCTCCCACTGGCGCACGAGCGCCCGGGTGTCGGGTTCGTCGACGTTCACCGTAATCGCCTCGAGGGTGTCCGGCCGTGTGGCCCGGGCATAGGCGAGCGCGCGCATCGTCGGCATGTGCAGCTTGGAGACGAGGACGATGGAGTGAGTCCGGCTGGGCAGCACCCCGTCCCATTCCTGTTCCTCGAGCTCCCGCGCGACGCTGTCGTAGTGCTTCCGGATCATCTTCATCACCACGAAGATGGCGACCATGGCCACGATCGCGATCCAGGCGCCTGCCGCGAACTTCGTGATGAGCACGATGATCAGGACGGCGCCGGTCATGGCGAGGCCGATGGAGTTGATCACCCGGGAGCGGTGCATCCGCCGGCGCTGAACCGGGTCGTTCTCCGTCGTCAGGTGCCGGGTCCAGTGCCGGATCATGCCCGTCTGGCTCAGCACGAACGAGACGAACACGCCGACGATGTACAGCTGGATCAGCTTGGTCACCTCGGCGCCGAACAGGACGACGAACGCGATCGCCGCCCCGGACAGGAACAGAATGCCGTTGCTGAACGCCAGTCGGTCGCCGCGGGTGTGCAACTGCCGGGGCAGGTAGCGGTCCTGCGCGAGGATCGAGCCGAGCACGGGGAACCCGTTGAAGGCCGTGTTGGCGGCCAGCACGAGGATCAGGGCCGTCACGACGGCGATGAAATAGAAGCCGATGGGGAAACCACCGAACACCGTCTCCGCGATCTGCGCGATCAGAGTCTTCTGGTGATACCCGGCTGGGGCGCCGATCAGCTGTTCGGCCGGGCTGTGCGCGTACACGATCCCGATCTTCTGGGCCAGGATGATGATGCCCATCAGGAGCACGATGGCAATCGATCCCAGCAGCAGCAGCGTGGTGGCCGCGTTGCGGGACTTGGGCTTCTGGAAGGCGGGAACACCGTTGCTGATCGCCTCCACACCGGTCAGTGCCGCACAGCCGGAGGAGAAGGCCCGCGCGATCAGGAACGCGAACGCGATCCCGTACAGGTGGGAGTCCTCGGCCTCGAGTTCGAATCCGGACGATTCGGCGCGCAGGTCGTCGCCGAGGACGAAGATCTGGAAGAACCCCCACAGCAGCATCAGGGCCATGCCGGCGATGAACGCGTATGTCGGGATCGCGAAGGCGGCACCGGATTCACGGATGCCACGCAGGTTGATGGCAGTCAGCAGCACGATGGCCGCGACCGCGAACAGCACCTTGTGCTGGGCCACGAACGGCACCGCCGAACCGATGTTGGACGCGGCCGACGAGATGGAGACCGCGACCGTGAGGACGTAGTCCACCAGCAGGGCGCTGCCCACGGTCAGACCCGCGTTGGGACCGAGATTGACGGTCGCGACTTCGTAGTCGCCGCCGCCCGACGGGTAGGCGTGCACGTTCTGCCGGTAACTGGCGACCACCACCGCCATCACCGCGGCGACGGCAAGTCCGATCCAGGGGGTGTAGGCGTAGGCGGAGATGCCCGCCACCGACAGCACCAGGAAGATTTCCTCGGGTGCGTAGGCCACCGACGACATCGCATCGGAGGCGAAGACCGGGAGGGCGATCCTCTTGGGAAGCAGCGTGTGCCCGAGCTTGTCGCTCCGGAAGGGTCTGCCTAGCAGTAGCCGCTTTGTGGCGGTCGAGAGCTTTGACACTGCCAAAGCGTAAGCCGTCCGCAGAAAACCTGGACCCTCACCCACCAATGTGTCCGGATTGCGATCTCTGTCTCGGTTGCTCTTCCGCCTGGGCACTGTACGGTTCGATTCGGTACGCACGTACTCGAGACGTGACACCAGAGCCCATGAACGGAGTACAAGGTGTATGTGGTCATCATGGGATGCGGCCGGGTCGGCTCATCCCTCGCTGGCTCGCTGACCCGGATCGGCCACGAGGTCGCGGTCATCGATCGCGACCCTGCCGCATTCCTGCGTCTCGAACCCGACTTCCCCGGACGCACCGTCGTCGGCATGGGATTCGACCGTGACGTGCTGGTCAAGTCCGGTATCGAGCGCGCAGAGGCATTCGCCGCCGTGTCGTCCGGAGACAACTCCAACATCATTTCCGCACGCGTGGCCCGGGAAACGTTCGGCGTGGAGCGCGTCGTCGCCCGGATCTACGACGCCAAGCGTGCCGCCGTGTACGAGCGGCTCGGGATCCCCACCGTCGCCACCGTCCCGTGGTCGACGGACCGCTTCCTGCACACCCTCACCCGCGACAGCCAGACCGCCAAGTGGCGCGATCCGTCCGGGACCGTCGCGGTCACCGAGTTGTCCCTGCACGAGGATTGGATCGGCAGGCCCGTCGCCGAACTCGAGGCGGCGACGAATTCGCGTGTCGCGTTCATCATCCGCTTCGGCACCGGCGTCCTTCCCGACCGCAAGACGGTCTTCCAGGCCGACGACCAGGTGTACATCGCGGCCGTGTCGGGAACGGTGGCCGAGGCCGTCGCGCTCGCGGGCAATCCCCCGCCTTCGGACGACTGAGACGGCAGTGAGAATGTTCACGATCGACCACCCGAACGGAAGCAATCGATGAGAGTCGCAATCGCAGGAGCTGGCGCAGTCGGACGCTCGATCGCGCGCGAACTGGTCCGCAGCGAACACGACGTCATGCTGATCGAACGCAAGCTCGAGCACGTCGAGCAGGAGTCGGTGCCCGAGGCGACCTGGGTCCACGCCGACGCGTGCGAGCTGAGCAGCCTCGAAACGGCGTCCCTCGAAACCTACGAGGTGGTGATCGCGGCCACCGGTGACGACAAGGCCAACCTGGTCCTCAGCCTCCTCGCGAAGACCGAGTTCGGGGTCAGTCGAGTGGTGGCCCGCGTCAACGATCCCCGCAACGAGTGGTTGTTCGACGAGTCGTGGGGAGTCGACGTCGCCGTCTCCACCCCCCGGATGCTCGCCTCGCTGGTGGAGGAGGCGGTGTCGGTCGGCGATCTCGTGCGGCTGATGACGCTGCGCCAGGGGCAGGCCAACCTCGTCGAGGTCACGCTGCCCGACAACACTCCGCTCGCCGGGAAACCCGTCCGCAAGCTGCAATTGCCCCGCGACGCCGCCCTGGTCACCATCCTCCGCGGCGGACGGGTCATCGTGCCGCAGCAGGACGATCCGCTCGAGGGCGGCGACGAACTGCTGTTCGTCGCGTCCGTGGACGTCGAGGACGACCTTCGAGCGGCCGTCGGGCTCTCCTGACCCGGCGGGGACCGATCGACACCCGGGAGGATCCGTTGAGTACCACCGCAACACCCGAGAGCATCGTCGTCACCGACAGCCCGCAGCAGAGCCGGTACGAGATCCACGCCGACGGTGAACTCGCGGGAATCGAGCAGTACGAAGTCGACGGGGACGTACGCGTTTTCGTTCACACCGAGATCTATCCGCGGTACGAGGGACTCGGACTCGCCCGGACGCTCGTGAGTGCGGCTCTGGACGATCTGCGCCGCCGTGGACTGCGGGTGCGCCCGGTGTGCCCGTACGTCGTGAAATTCGTGTCGAAGCATCCCGAGTACCAGGACCTCGTGGCCTGATCGGTTCGGCGACTTCGTCTCCGGCACAACCGGTCAGCACCCCCGCTGTCCCCTTACGAGGGGCGCCGAGCTCAGGTGCGGCCGGGCTCGTCCCGGGGGCCGCCTGCTTCCGTGTCGTCCGTCGGTTCGCCGACCTCGTCCGAGGGTCCCGGTTCGACGATCCGGTCAGCCCGGCGCACAGCCCAGATCGTCACCAGGAGCGCCAATCCCGCCAACGGCCAGCCCATCGCGATGCGCGCGAACGCGAGCCACCCGGTCTGGTCCGAATCGTAAAGTTGCGACTGCACGAGGTAGCGGGCCGCGAACACCAGCGCCCAGGCGCCAGTGGCCACGTCGTAGGCCCGTACCGCGCCACGATGGCGCCGCCAGAGGTTGCCGTGGCCGTTGAGGAATCCCCAGATCAGGCCGACGAGCGGCCAGCGCACCAGAATCGAGAGCAAGAACACCGCTCCGTACGCGAGGCTCGTGTAGATCCCGAACAGGAAGTATCCCTTGGCATCGCCCGTGCGGTAGGCGATGAACGCGGAGATGCCGACGCCGAAGAACCCGGACACCGCGGGCTGGATGGGGCTGTGGCGGACGAGGCGCCAGAGGAGAATGGCGACGGCGACACCGAGGGCCGCCCAGATCGCCGGACCCAGGCCCCACACACCGTTGACCGGAACGAAGACCAGGATGGGCAGGGTCGAATAGATCAGCCCGCTGATCCCACCGAGCTGTTCGAGTATGGATTGCTGCTTCGTTTCGGTCACTCAACGAGAGTGCCACATGGGGCGGCCCCTAGGATTCGCCGCGCAACTCGTAATACGGGTTGAAGATCACCTTCTGGCCGTCGCGTTCGCCGACACGTCCACGAACCAGCAGAGTCTTGCCCGGCTCGATACCCGGAATCCTCCGCCGGCCGATCCACACCAACTTGATCTGTTCCGTGCCGTCGAAGAATTCGGCTTCGATGCTGGCGTTCCCGGACTTCGGACAGGCTTCGACACTACGGAGCCGTCCCAGCATGGTGACCTCTTCGCCGCGGCTGCAGTCGCAGGCACGTTGTGCGCCGGACGCCTGAGACGTCTCGGCCATTTCCTCGGCGTCCAGCTGCTCGAGGTCCTCGGTGAGCCTGCGAGTCAGCCGACGAAAATATCCTGCCGTGGCGGGTGCCATTGCGCGCTCCTGGAGCATGTGCGACGCGAGATCTTCGCGCCGCTCGTAGGGCTGTGTATTCGCCACTGTAGACCCATTGGTTCCCGGCAACCACACCACCGGAGGCGCACCGTGAGGGACGAGGCAGGATCGTCACATGCCCTCTGATGACCGTCCCTCCGTTGCCGTTGTGCTCCCGGGTACGGGATCCGACGCGGACTTCGTGGCCCGCGCCTTCACCGAGCCCCTGACCTGCCGTGGAGTGCGCACGGCTGCAGTCGAACCCGACCCCCGGCGAGTCGTCGAAAGCTACGTCGACGCGCTCGACGCCGCGGCCGCCCGGCACGGGCGCATCCTCGTCGGAGGGGTCTCCATCGGGGCCGCCGTGGCACTGCAGTGGGCAGGATCACACCCGGATCGCGTCGCGGGCGTCCTCGCGGCACTGCCCGCGTGGACCGGGACCGCCGCGGACGCTCCCGCCGCCGCCAGCGCCCGGTTCACCGCGGCCCGGCTGCGGGCGGACGGCCTCGAACAGGTCACTGCCGAGATGATCGCCTCCAGCCCGCCCTGGCTGGGCCGGGAACTGGCGAAATCGTGGCGATCGCAGTGGCCGCACCTTCCCGCCGCACTGGACGAGGCGTCCCAGTACCACGCCCCCGGTGTCGGCGACCTCGAGCGCATCACGGTGCCGGTGGGGATCGCCGCCGCCACCGACGACGCCGTGCATCCCCTCGAGGTCGCCCACGAGTGGTCCGAGCGACTACCGCACGCGGGCCTCGTCACGATGTCGCTGGACGAGATCGGCGCCGACCCGGCGATTCTCGGCTACGCCAGTCTCGATGCACTCGACTCGGTACTGCACAGGACCTGAGCGTCGAATCTCCGGGACCGGGATCAGCGACCGAGTTGCTGCATCGCCGAACCCGATTCGCCGCGACGCTGCTGCGGCTGCGGCGGTGCCTCCGCGGGGGGCGCCTGCTGCTCGCCCTGCGGACCCGCCGGAGCCGGCTGCTGCGGCGCGGGCTGCTGCGGAGCGGCACCCTGCTGCTGCGCCAGCTGCTGCTGGTGAGCGGCGGCCAGCTGCTGGGCGAGGGCCTCGGGCAGGACCACCGGCAGCGGCGTTCGCACCGGGTTCGGCTCGTTGCCCCGCTTCACGACGGTGTCGCGCAGGATCGCCCTGGCGGTCGCGACGAGCTCCGTGTCGGCCGTGTTGCCACCGCTCGGTCCCGCGACCACGCAGCGCACCATCCACCGGTAGCCATCGACGCCGATGAAGCGCAGGTCGGCGTTCGGGGTGACGGCGAAGACCTCGCGTCCCCACGGTCCGCTCTCGACGCTCACCGTCGCGTTGTCGTTGCGCAGCGATTCTGCGAGGTCGCCCGCGACTTCCCGCCACTGGCCCGGAGACTTCGGGGCGGCGTACGCGGCCACCGTGATGCGCCCGTGCTGGGTGACGAGATGCACGGCCTGCGGCGACCCGTCAGGCGCCATCTCGACCTGCAACTGGGCGCCCTGCGGCATCGGGACGAGCACGGAACCGAGGTCGAGGCGGGTTCCCACCTCACCGACGGTGAGGTCGGCGCCCGACTCGAGGTCGTCGGCGTCGTACGGACCGCCGTCCACCTCGGTCACGGCGTCGTAGTCGTCCTCGTAGTCCGCGTCGGCGTCGCCGGCCTCGGCGTCCGTCTCGGCGTCCTCGAAGAAACCGGGCCGGTCGTCCTCGGCTTCCTTCTTCTTACGACGTCCGAACATGATCAGGCTCCTTCACTGGCATTGCCGACGAGGCTCGCGTGGCCTCCGCTCGACCCGTGTCCGTCACTGCCGCGGGTGGTGCCGTCGAGCGACGGGACCTCGACGAACGACACCAGTTCGACCCGCTGGACGAGCAGTTGGGCGATCCGGTCGCCCCGGCGGATCTCGATCGGGGTCTCGAGGTCGTGATTGATCAGGCACACCTTGATCTCGCCGCGGTACCCGGCATCGATGGTGCCGGGGGTGTTGACCACCGACAGACCCGATTTTGCGGCCAGCCCGGAGCGGGGATGGATAAGCCCGACCGTGCCCAGCGGCAGCGCGATCGCGATGCCGGTTCCGACGAGGACCCGGCGCCCCGGCTCGATGGTCACATCGATGGTGCTGCACAGGTCGACACCGGCGTCGCCGTCGTGCGCACGCTGCGGTACCGGAATGTCGGGGTCCAGCCGCTGGAGGGCGACGGGCGGAAGGACGGGGGTCGCGGCGGGAGAAAGGCCGGGAGATAGGTCGCTCACGTGCACCGAGCCTACTCTCAGACACCGACTATCCTGGTCGGGTGTCACAAACGTCCCGGCCCGAAGTCGCGCCCACCGATAACACCTCGCCCGTGCTGTACTCCGAGCGCCTGTGGGTGCCCGTCTGGTGGTGGGCAGTGGGCTTGTTCGTCGCCGGTCTGCTCGCCGCGGAGGTGCACATGGGTGCGCCGGGTCTGCGCGCCTGGCTGCCGTACGTACTTCTGCTTCCCCTGCCCGTGTGGGGACTCGTCTGGCTCAGCCGACTCCGCGTCGAGGTCGTCGAGGAACCGAACGGTGTCCACCTGCGGGTCGGCCAGGCGCATCTGCCGCTGGACGTCATCGCGCGGGTCGCCGAAGTGCCCGGTTCGGCGAAGAGCGCGGCTCTCGGTCGTCAGCTCGACCCCGCCGCGTTCGTGCAACACCGGGTGTGGGTCAAGCCGATGGCACTGATCGTGCTCGACGACCCCGAGGACCCGACCCCCTACTGGTTGATCAGTACACGACGGCCGGCCGAGCTGCTGGCCGCCGTCAACCGTGCCCGCCCGCAGGCGGACGGAGACTGATCGGACGGTGGCCTCCCACCGTCCGCCTCTCGTACTCGCCGCCGCTCAGGCCGCGCAGTCCCTGCACACCAGCACTCCGCCCGCGTCGCTGGCGAGTCGGCTGCGGTGGTGCACCAGGAAACAGCTCGAACACGTGAATTCGTCGGCCTGCTTCGGCACGACCCGCACCGAGAGCTCTTCACCGGACAGATCCGCGCCGGGCAGTTCGAACGATTCCGCGGTGTCGGACTCGTCGACGTCGACAACAGCCGACTGAGCCTCGTTGCGTCGCGCCTTCAGTTCCTCCAGTGAATCCTCCGAAACCTCGTCGGACTCTGTTCGCCGCGGTGCGTCGTAGTCAGTTGCCATGTCGCCTTCCCCTCATCCTCTTCGGTGTATCCCGGCCCGTGCGGTACGTCGAACCGATTGTTGGTCGACCGCCCACACGAAAACCGCCTCGGCGCAGATCACACCCCGCGGCTGCACAACGCTGCAGCGAATGGGTTCGTGCCCGGAACCACGCCCCGGAAACATGATCTACGCCTCTTTTGTCATCTTCTGCCGACCCTCGTTCTGCACGCTTTGAACGACTGGGGCCGCCAGACAGTAGCCGAAGGAAGTACAAAAGTCGTAACCGAATCGACCGATCGCGCAAATTGTCTGCTAATCGTCACCAACACCACAGCAAGCTGTGACATTCCACAACGGGGACGGGTTCGGGGTTATGACGTGCCAGGGATCTAAGGTAGGTGCCGAACCTGCGCCACGACGTGTGGCCGGGCCCTGTATCGGTGCGCTGCACGGGTGCAACGTACGAAGCGCAGTTCGTAGGAGAGGTCGAGGCACACTGTGGTTTCACTGATCACCGAAGGCAGCCCGCTCGACGACAAGGGTCGTCCGTTCCGGCGGCGGCGGGCGATGCCGATCCTCGTGGTGTTCGCGGTCCTCGCCCTGCTCGGCGCCGTCGTGTGGATCGGCGTCCTCGGCGACGACGAGGATCTGGCCACCACGGTCGACTGCAACCCTCCCCAGCCCGCCGCGCAACCCGTCGACCCCGCCGCCCCGCCGCAGCAGGCACTGGGT
>NZ_JAAOQS010000056.1:0-58450 GCF_011603105.1 Rhodococcus sp. A14
CCCGAAGACCCAGCCCGCCCCAGAGTGATCACCGCAGTCCCGGACGCACCGCGGGGGTGAACACATGGTGACCGTCCTGAGCATCGGCTTCGGCGTCGTCGTCGTATTACTGATCACCGCCCTGACCGGCTACTTCGTCGCCCAGGAATTCGCGTACATGTCGGTCGACCGCTCGCGGCTCAAAGCCCGGGCCGAGGCGGGAGACGCGGGCGCCGCCCGCGCCCTCGGCGTCACTCGCCGCACCTCGTTCATGCTCTCCGGCGCCCAGCTGGGCATCACCGTCACCGGCCTGCTCGTCGGTTATGTCGCCGAACCCCTGATCGGACGCGGCCTCGGTGAGCTCCTCGGCGGTGTCGGCATCCCCACCGCGGTCGGGATCGGCGTCGGCGCCGTCCTCGCCGTCCTGTTCTCCACCTTCGTCCAGATGCTCTTCGGTGAGCTCTTCCCGAAGAACCTGGCGATCGCCCGGCCCGAACCGGTGGCGCGTTGGCTCGCGCTGTCGACCACGATCTACCTGAAACTCTTCGGCTGGTTGATCTGGCTGTTCGACCAGTCGTCGAACCTGCTGCTGCGCGCGCTGCGGATCGAGCCGGTCCACGACGTCGAACACTCGGCCACCGTGCGGGACCTCGAACACATCGTCGCCGAATCCCGCGACGCCGGTGAGCTGCCGCGGGAACTGTCGACCCTGCTCGACCGGATCCTCGACTTTCCCACCCGCACCGCCGGGCACGCGATGATTCCCCGCGCCCACGTCGATACCGTCCGGGCCCACGATTCCCTGAGCAGTGTTCTCGAGAAGATGGGCGCGGGCCACACCCGCTACCCCGTGGTCGGGAGTTCCTCCGACGATCTGCGCGGCGTCATCCACCTCCACGACCTGCTCGGCGAGCAGGCCGACGGTCCGGCCGCGTCCCGGGCCCGTTCGGCCGTCGTCGTGCCGACGTCGCTGCCGCTGCCCGACGTGCTGGAACAGCTGACGGCCGCCCGGGACGAAATGGCGCTCGTCGTCGACGAGTACGGCGGGTTCGCCGGCGTCATCACGATCGAGGACCTCGCGGAGGAACTCGTCGGTGAGATCGCCGACGAACACGATCCCGACGGCGACGCGTCGGTGACGGGGTCAGAATCCGAAGGCTGGACGATGCCCGGCGATCTGCACATCGACGAGGTGGAGCGCATCCTCGGACACGACCTGCCGCCCGGCGACTTCGAGACGCTCGCGGGTGCCGTCATCGCCGAGTTCGGCGGGCTCCCCGTCGTCGGTGACGCCGTCGCGATCCGATTGAACCCGGATCCGGCCGACCTGATCAACGACGCCGACCCACCCGTTCGCACCCTCGATGCCGAGGTGCGGGCAGTCGACAAGCACGTCCCGTCCTCGCTGTTCGTGAGGCTCCGCATCCTGGAGAGTGACGCGACCGATGAATAATCCGTGGGTCATCGTGCTCGTCACCGTCGGGTTGATCGCGGCCAGCGCGTTCTTCGTGGCGATCGAATTCGCTTTGATCGCTGCCCGCCGCCACCGGCTCGAGGACGCCGCCCCCACCAGCAGGGCTGCCCGCGCGGCTCTGCGCAGCGCATCCGAGCTGTCCGTGCTGCTGGCCGGATCCCAGCTGGGCATCACCGTCTGCACCCTCGCGCTCGGCGCCGTCACGAAGCCGGCCGTGCATCACTGGCTCACCCCGACCTTCGCAGGTTGGGGCGCTCCGCTGTGGCTGGCGGACGTGCTCGGATTCATCCTCGCCCTCATCGTCGTCACGTTCCTGCATCTCGTCGTCGGTGAGATGGCACCCAAGTCGTGGGCGATCGCGCACCCGGAGAAATCGGCGACACTGCTGGCGATCCCGATGCGCGGATTCATGTGGGCCACCCGCCCGCTGCTGCTGGTGCTGAACCGGATGGCGAACCGGTGTCTGCGAAGGTTCGGCGTGGAACCGGTCGACCAGGTGGGTGCCGGCCAGGATCCCGACGCGCTGCGTCACCTCGTCGAGCACTCGGCGACCGTCGGCACGCTCGACGAGCGATACCACGGCCAATTGACCAGCGCCCTGGAACTCCAATCGCTCGCCGTGCGAGACATGGTGCGGCCGAACACCGCCCCGAGCAGTGTCGCCCCGGACGCCACCGCGGCGGCGATCAGGGCGGCCGCGGATCGGAGCGGCCACCTCCGACTGCTCGTACGCGACGAGGACGGGATCAAGGGGGTGGTGCACGCCCGGGACAGCCTGCAGGCCGGCGCCACAGTCACGGCCGCCGACCTCATGCGCCCGGTGCTGGCCCTCGACGCGGACGCTGCCGTGTACGAGGCACTGCGCACCATGCGCGAGACCCGCAGCCACCTTGCGATCGTCACCGACAACGGCGAGCTGACCGGTGTCGTCACCTTGACGGACGTCCTCGGGCGACTGCGCCCGGCGGCCGGGGCTTCCGCCTGACCCGTTTCGCACACCGCGGCCGGGGTGGGCATCGCGGAAGCGGTACCCTCGCGGGGTGAATTCACGGTTGGATGTGGTCGCGCGGGTGCGCGGCTCCGTCGTGGGTTCACTGTCCGGCGCGGTCAGCATCGCCGCGCACGGCATCGCCGGAGGCGGAATGCCCCCGAGCGATGGTTCGGTAGTGCTGCTTCTCGCGGCGTGCGCCGCAGTCGGGGCGTCGGTCGCCGCCGTCCGGGTGCCCCGCCGTGAATGGTTGTTCGTGCTGTCGGTGCTCGCTGCGGGCCAGTTGATCGGCCACACCACACTGGCCTTGGCCGCCGATCATGCCCATGGTCTGGGGCTTTCCACCCCGATGATCGCCGCGCACCTCGCCGCGATCGCAGTGGCCGCGGTGCTGGTCCGGTCGGCCGAACGCGCCTGCCTGCGGGCATTGGCGGCGTTGTCGCGGATCGTTCTCGCAGTCCTGGCCCCGCTGCAGGTCGATACCGGCACCTGGACGGCGACCCCGGTCTACCGCGCGAAGCTGTCGTTGTGGCTGCTGGTCGCCGCGGGCGCCGGCACCCGCGGACCACCCGCTCTCGTCTAGTCGAATCCTTTCTCACCGCCTTCCCGGCACACGCACGACGTGTGGTCGTCGGTCCGGCGTGTCCTCACACGGCACCAGCAGACTCCCACGCGAGTCCCGGTGCCGATTCCTTCCTGAGTCGGCGCATCCCTGACGTGTCACCTCGAGTTGCCCAGCGCACCCTGTTGTGCGCGACCTCGACGGCGCCGGGTGCCCGTCTCACCCGATTCGAAGCGAGATCGTCATGTCCATCCCCGAACTCGAACGCGACACACCGGTCGCGTCCTCCCCGGCGTCGAAGGTCTCCTCGCCGCCGCGCAGTTTCCGGCCACTGATCCTGCGCCTGCACTTCTATGCGGGGATCCTGGTGGCCCCGTTCCTGGTGATCGCCGCGGTCAGCGGTGGCCTCTACGCTCTCGCGCCGTCGGTCGAGCAGCTGGTCTACCGCGACTACCTGCACGTCGACTCGACCGGCCCGGACCTGCCGATGTCCGAACAGGTGCGGGCCGCGCAGCAGGTTCGCCCGGACCTCACCGTCGCCGCCGTGCGCCCGGCGACCGAACCGGGTGACACGACGCAGGTGATGTTCACCGATCCCGGGCTCGGAGAGTCCGAGCGCCGCGCGGTCTTCGTCGATCCCGTCACCGCGGAGTCGGTGGGTGAGCTCGTCGTCTACGGCAGTAGTGGGGCGTTGCCGATGCGGACCTGGATTTCGCAGTTGCACCGGCACCTGCACCTCGGCGAGCCCGGCCGCATCTACAGCGAGCTCGCCGCGTCGTGGCTGTGGGTCATCGCGCTCGGTGGCGTGTACCTGTGGGTGCAGCGCTACCGCACCACCCGCGCCCGCAACGCGGACGCCGCCAGGCTGTGGACGCTCGACCGGTCGAGCCGCGGACGCAACCGCACCCTCAGCTGGCACGGGGTGGTCGGCATCTGGATCGCGGTCGGTCTGGTGTTCCTCTCGGTCACGGGTCTGACGTGGTCGCGGTACGCGGGCGAGAACGTCGGCGAACTCCGTACCGCCCTGAGCTGGACCACTCCCGAGATCGACAAGAAACTGGACTCGGCGCCCGCCGCCGGCGCCGCCGCATCGGGCGGTCACGACGGGCACGGCGCCGGGCACACCCCCGCGTCGGATACGGGAATCCTCGACCGCAACGTGGGCGCACTCGACACCGTCCTCGACGTGGCCCGGCGGGGCGGTGTCACCGGCGCTGTCGAGGCGACCGTTCCCGCCGACGCGGGCACCGCGTTCACCGTCACGCAGACCCGCGGACCGTGGCAGTTCTCGACCGATTCGATCGCGGTCGACGGGGCCACGGGCGCGGTGACGGACGTGTCGCGATTCGGTGACTGGCCGCTCGCCGCGAAGCTGACGTCCTGGGGCATCGCCCTGCACATGGGGTTGCTGTTCGGCCTGCTCAACCAGCTGGTCCTGGCCGCCCTCGCGGTGGCCTTGCTGGCCGTGATCGTCCGCGGCTACCTCCTGTGGTGGCGGCGCCGGCCCACCCGCGGCACCACCCGGGCGGTCGGCAGGCCGCCGCTGCTCGGCGTCAGCCTCCTCGCGTTCCTGCTCGTCGACGTCGCGGTCGGCGCCCTCGCCCGCACCCGGGCAGGGTGATCGACCGGGGCACCCGTGCGGCCGCGGTGGTTACGGCTTGGGAACCGGGTGCCCCTCCGAGGCCTGGACGACGACGATGCCGTTTCCGGTGAGGCACAGCTGATATGCCTCACCGGAACCGCGGCCGATCGCGGCGCCCATCTTCGCGGTCTTGCGGATCGTCGAGTGCAGGCCTGTCGACCACAGCACCGCGCTCTGCATGTCGACGTAGGTGGGGGTGTCCACGTTCAGGACGACGGGAGTGCCGTAGATGGTGACGGCGAGGACACCGCGGCCGGTGAACGTGGTGTTGAACAGTCCGCCGCTGAGCATCGACGCCCCCTCGACGCGGTTGATGTCCCAGTTCAGGGAGCTGTCGAACGCGAGGACGTTGGAACCGCTGACGGTCACCGACTCGTCCTCGAGTTCGAGCAGGAAGATTTCGTCGGCGTCGCGGGCGAGGAACACGTCGCCGCTGCCGGACACCTTCATCAGCGACATGCCCTCGCCGGTGAATGCCTTCTTGAAGAACTTCCCGACACCTCCGCTGCCCTGGTAGGCGAAGTCGACGTCCCCCTGGTAGGCGACCATCGATCCCTGCCGGGCAAAGAAGTGACCGCTGGTTCCGGCCAAGTCCACCTTGAGCATTCGGGGATTCTGTAGCACGAAGGTGCCCGGGTCACCACTGCGTTCCGCGTTTTTCATCAGGTCGCTGCGCATGACGGAATCCTATCCGTCCCGTCAACGAACCCATTCTGGTCCGGGCCCGTTGGCTTCCTCGAAGATCAGCCACGTCTTGGTCGACTGCACCCCCTCGAGGCTCTGCAACCGTTCGAGGACGACATGACGCAGTGCGCTGTTGTCCGGTGCGCGCACCAGGACGAGAACGTCGAAATCGCCGCCCAGCAGCGAGAAGTGCTCGACGAAGGGCAGTGTTCGGAGCTGGGTGGAGATCCCCCGCCACGAATCCTGCCGAATCGAGAGGGCGATGAACGCAGACGAGCCGAGTCCCGCCTTGGAGTGCGAAATCCGGGTGGTGAAGCCTTCGATGATCCCCGCCTCCTGCAACCGCTCGATGCGGACGTAGGCGTGCGCGCGGGAGATGTGCGCCTTCTCCGCCAGCGCCCGCATCGAGATGCGGCTGTCGGCGACGAGTTCCTTGATGATGCGCCGGTCGATGGCGTCGAGGTCGTACGTGTCCGCTGTGCCGCCGGCCATCTGTCCATCCCTGCTGTGGTCGCTCACACTCCGGTGAGACATTCTGCTCCCGATGAGCCGATTCTAGACCGTTTGTCTCTGATTCCGCCTTGTCGTTGTCGATAGGTCGTTCAGTTGCGAGCATTGACGAACACAATGCATCTGGAGGTAGACGTGACGCTCGTAGAGCCGCCCCTGGCGACGCCGTATCGGAAGTTCCTTCCCGCCGAGTGCGCGGTGCAGTATCTGGACGCGGCCGGCGAGCTGACCGAGAGCGAGGCCCGGTATCCGAGACCGAGCGACGACCGTCTGGTCGAGATGTACCGGAACATGGTGCTGGGCAGGCGTTTCGATCAGCAGGCGACGGCGCTGACCAAGCAGGGCCGGCTGGCTGTGTACCCGTCGTCGCGTGGTCAGGAGGCCTGCCAGATCGCGGCGGCGATGAGCTTGCAACCCGGCGACTGGATGTTCCCCACCTACCGCGACTCGGTGGCGCTCGCCGCCCGCGGCATCGATCCGGTCGAGATCCTCAGCATGCTCGCCGGCGACTGGCACTGCGGCTACGACCCCGCCGCCCACCGCAGCGCCCCGCAGTGCACCCCGCTGGCCACCCAGTTGTTGCACGCGACCGGTGTGGCCTACGGCGAACACCGCAAGGGAAACGACACGATCGCCCTGGCGTTCTGCGGTGACGGCGCGACCAGTGAGGGCGACTTCCACGAGGCCCTCAACTTCGCCGCCGTGTTCAAGGCCCCGGTGGTGTTTCTGGTACAGAACAATGGATTCGCGATCAGCGTGCCGCTCGCCCGGCAGAGCGCGGCGCCCACATTGGCGCACAAGGGAGTCGGCTACGGAATCGGCTCCGAGCAGGTGGACGGCAACGACCCGGTCGCCACGCTCGCCGTGATGGACGAGGCCGCGAACTTCGTCCGGGCCGGCAACGGTCCGGTCATCGTCGAAGCTCACACCTACCGGATCGACGCGCACACCAACGCCGACGACGCCACCCGCTACCGCGACTCGTCCGAGGTGGAACAGTGGCTCGGCCGCGACCCGCTGGCCCGGCTGGAGAAGTACCTGCGCGGGAAGGGACTGCTCGACGACGCATCGTCGGAGGCCCTCACCGCGGACGCCGAGGCCGCCGCATCCGCGCTGCGTGCCGGCATGAACGTCGACCGGCCCACCGACCCGATGGACCTGTTCCGGTACGTCTTCGCCGAGCAGACCCCGCAACTTCGAGAGCAGCAAGCGCAGGCGGAAGCCGAACTGGCCGCCGAATCCGAGGAGAACTGACACCATGCCCGTGCTCACCATGGCCCAGGCCCTGAACACCGCACTGCGCGACGCCCTCACCGCCGACGAGAACGTCGTCGTCTTCGGCGAGGACGTCGGCGCCCTCGGCGGCGTCTTCCGCGTCACCGACGGCCTGACCCGCGACTTCGGCGACGACCGGTGCTTCGACACTCCGCTCGCCGAATCCGGCATCATCGGCTTCGCGATCGGCATGGCGATGTCCGGGTTCAAACCGGTCGTCGAAATGCAGTTCGACGCGTTCGCCTACCCGGCGTTCGAGCAGATCGTCTCCCACGTCGCGAAGATCCGGAACCGCACCAAGGGCGCGCTGTCCGTGCCGATCGTCATCCGAATCCCGTTCGCCGGCGGCATCGGCGGGGTCGAGCACCACTGCGATTCCAGCGAGGGCTACTACGCCCACACCCCCGGACTGAAGGTCGTGGCCCCGTCCACCGTCGAGGACGCCTACACCCTGCTGCGCGAGGCGATCGACGACCCCGACCCGGTGATCTTCCTCGAACCGAAACGCCTGTACTTCTCCCGCGCCGACGTCGACCTCGCGGTCGGCGCGCCGATCGGGCAGGCCGCCGTCCGGCGTCCCGGCCGGGACGCGACCATCGTCGCGTACGGACCGTCGGTGACCGTCGCGCTCGAATCCGCCGAGGCAGCCGCAGCGGAGGGTCACGACATCGAGGTGATCGACCTGCGGTCGATCGTGCCGTTCGACGACGAGACCGTCATGGCATCGGTTCGGAAGACCGGTCGCTGCATCATCATTCAGGAGGCGCAGGGATTCGCCGGCGTCGGCGCCGAGATCGCCGCCCGCGTCCAGGAACGCTGCTTCCATCACCTGCACGCGCCGGTGCTGCGGGTTAGCGGATTCGACATCCCCTACCCGGCACCGAAACTCGAACGCCTCCACCTGCCGAGCGTCGACCGCGTCCTCGACAGCGTCGACCGGCTGCAGTGGAACGGCTCCGCCGACACCCGCTGGGCGGTGACCGCATGAGCAACCAGGTCTTCCTACTTCCCGACCTCGGCGAAGGACTCACCGAGGCCGACATCGCCGAATGGAAAGTCCGGGTCGGCGACACCGTCACCGTCGACCAGGTGGTCGTCGAGGTCGAAACCGCGAAAGCCGCGGTCGAGGTGCCGATTCCCTTCGAGGGCACGGTAATCTCCCTGCACGGCGACGAAGGCTCGACGCTGCAGGTGGGCACCCCGCTGATCACCGTCAGTGGAACACCCGCCGCACACGAGCAGCATCGCGAAGAAGAACGAGCCGGCTCGGGCAACGTCCTGATCGGGTATGGCACCAGCGAGGACACGCGCCGGCGACGCCGGCGCGTCGGCGTGACACGCGAGCTCACACGGCCGGAACCGAACCGCGCCGGTGTTGCGCCACGGGTCATCTCGCCGGTCGTTCGCAACCTCGCCCGGAAGAACGGCCTCGACCTGTCGCGGCTGCCCGGGAGCGGTCCCGGCGGTGTGATCAACCGCGCCGACGTCGAGAAGGCACTCGCCGCGCCACCCGAGACGGCCGACGAACAGCGGATTCCGATCAAGGGCCTGCGGAAAGCAGTCGCCGACAAGCTCTCGACGAGCCGCCGTGAAATTCCGGACGCGACAACCTGGGTGGATGTGGACGCCACCGATCTCCTCGCCGCCCGCCGGGCAATCAATGCCGCCCTCGACGCCGACGCCGGCGTGAGCCTGATGGCCCTGCTCGCGCGTCTGGCCCTCGCGGCGCTGACGCAGTACCCGGAACTGAACTCGACCGTCGACACCGAACGCAACGAGATCGTCCGATACGGTCACGTCCACCTCGGCATCGCGGCGCAAACACCGCGAGGCCTGGTCGTCCCCGTGATCGAGAAGGCCGACTCGCTCACCACCGTCGAACTCGCCCGGCAGCTGCGGGACACGACGGAGCTGGCCCGTGAGGGGACGCTCCCGCCTGCGCGGCTGACGGGTGGCACGTTCACCCTCAACAACTACGGCGTCTTCGGTGTGGACGGTTCGACCCCGATCATCAACCATCCCGAGGCCGCGATCCTCGGTGTCGGCCGCATCGTCGACAAACCGTGGGTCGTGTACGGGCAGTTGGCCGTTCGGAAGGTCACGCAGGTGTCGTTGAGCTTCGATCACCGCGTGTGCGACGGCGGTGTCGCGGGCGGGTTCCTCAGATTGTTCGCCGACTACCTCGAGAACCCGATCACCGTGCTGGGGAGGCTCTGATGGCCGACACACACAGTGACGTCCTGATCCTCGGTGGCGGTTCCGGCGGCTACGCCTGCGCCTTCCGGGCCGCGCAGCTCGGCCTGTCGGTCACGCTGATCGAGGCGGACAAGATCGGCGGAACCTGCCTGCACCGGGGCTGTATCCCGACCAAGGCGCTGCTTCATTCCGCCGAGGTCGCCGACACCGCGCGGACCGGTGCCGCGTTCGGCGTGCGAACGACGTTCGACGGCATCGACATCGAGGCGGTGCACCAGTACAAGAACGGCACGATCGACCGGTTGCACAGGGGACTGCAGGGCCTGGTCGCCCAGCACAAGATCAGCGTCGTGAACGGGCACGGAAAGTACGTCGGAGACAGGACAATCGAGGTGGACGGTTCCCGCTACACCGGGACGTCCGTGGTGCTCGCGACCGGCTCCTATGCCCGGGCGGTGCCGTCCATCGAGCTCGGCGAGCGCATCGTCACCAGTGACGACGCATTGAATCTCGGGTTCGTCCCGAAGAGGGCCATCGTTCTCGGCGGTGGCGTGATCGGCGTCGAATTCGCCAGCGTCTGGGCATTGTTCGGCGCGGAGGTGACTGTCGTCGAAGCGCTCCCCCGCCTGGTCGCGGCGGAGGATCCGTGGTGCTCGAAGCAACTCGAACGCGCGTTCCGCAAGCGCGGTATCGCCGCCCTCACGGGCGTGACGGTCGCCGCGGCAAAGGAAACCGCGGACGGCGTTCTCGTGGAACTCGACGGCGGCGAGACCCTCGAGGCGGAGATCCTGCTGGTGGCGGTAGGACGCGGACCGCGCACCGGCGACAGTGGATTCGCGGAACACGGAATCACACTGGACCGCGGGTTCGTCGTCACCGACGAGCGGCTGCGCACCCACGTCGACGGTGTGTACGCCGTCGGCGACATCGTGGCGGGACTTCAACTGGCGCACCGCGGATTCCAACACGGGGTATTCGTGGCGGAGGAGATCGCCGGCCTCGATCCCGTTCCCGTGGCCGAGCATCTCGTTCCGCGGGTGACGTACTCGCACCCCGAGGTCGCGTCCGTCGGCCTCACCGAGGACGCCGCCCGCGAACGGTACGGCGACGTCACGTCCGTCGTATACGACCTCGCGGGCAACGGCAAGAGCCAGATTCTGAAGACGTCGGGTGGGATCAAGGTCGTCCGAGCCGGCGACACCGGACCGGTGGTCGGTGTGCACATGGTCGGCGACCGCGTCGGCGAGCTGATCGGTGAGGCCCAACTGACGGTCGCCTGGGAAGCCCTGCCCACCGACGTCGCGCCGTTCGTCCACGCGCACCCCACCCAGAACGAAGCGCTGGGCGAAGCGATGCTGGCGTTGTCGGGGAAGCCGCTGCACGCGCACGGCTGAACGCATTCGATCCGCGTCGGGGAAGATCGCGCACCGGTCCGCGGTTGATACCGGTTGATCCGTGAGTCTTTCGGCGCAAATCCGGTCCTTCAGGTCCGGGTGAGCCGATCTGGTTTTGTCGGACTGTGTGGCTAGTGTCTGGGTTATGGCGGGGAGGGTGGTGAGGCGGGCGTTCAAGTACCGTTTCTATCCGACTGCGGTGCAGGCGGAACAGCTTGCTCGGACGTTCGGGTGCACCCGGTATGTCTACAACCGGGCGTTGGCGGAGCGGACGCGTGCCTGGTCGCAGGAGCGGCGTCGGGTGACCTATGCGGATACCTCGAAGATGCTCACCGGATGGAAGCGGGATGCCGAGACGGAGTGGTTGTCGGAGCCGTCGAAGGGGCCGTTGCAGGAGGCGCTGCGGCCGTTGCAGGGTGCGTTCGACAGGTTCTGGCGCAAGCAGGCCGGCTACCCGAAGTTCAAGAGGAAGGGCCAGTCGAAGGATTCGGCGACCTACTATTCGAACTGCTTCACCTACCGCGGCCGGCAGATCCGGTTGGCCAAGCAGTCCGAACCCCTGGATATCCGGTGGTCGAGGCCGCTACCGGAGGGGGCCACGCCGTCGCAGGTGACGGTGTCGCGTAATACACGAGGTCAATACCACATCTCGATCCTCGTCGAGGACACGATCACCGAGCCCCCGTCGACCGGTCGGGTGGTCGGGCTCGACGCCGGGATCACCAGCCTCTACACGCTCTCGACGGGGGAGAAGATCACCAACCCGCGACACGAGCGCACGGACCGTGAGCGGCTGGCGAAGGCGCAGCGGGTGCTGGCCAAGAAGCAGAAGGGATCCCGGAACCGGGCCAAGGCCCGACTGAAGGTCGCGAAGATTCATGGTCGGATCGCCGATCGGCGCCGCGACTATTTGCACAAACTCTCCACTCGGCTGGTGCGCGAAAATCAAGTGATCGCCATCGAGGATCTGAGTGTGCGGAACATGGTGAAGAATCGGTCGTTGTCTCGGGCGATCTCGGATGCGGGTTGGTCCGAGTTCCGGTCGATGCTCGAGTACAAGGCCGACTGGTGCGGGCGGCGGGTGGTGGTGATCGACCGGTTCTATCCGTCGTCGAAGACCTGCTCGGTGTGCGGGGCAATCGCCTCGACGATGCCGCTGACCGTGCGGGAGTGGACGTGCCGATGCGGCGCCGTTCACGATCGGGATGTGAACGCGGCAAGGAACATTTTGGCCGTCGGACTGACGGTGGCAGCCTGCGGAGACGGTGTGAGACCGCCCCGCACATAACGTGCGGGGAGGCGACTGTCGGTGAAACAGGAACCTCGAGACGCGAGTCCCGAGGGGATTCTCGGTCGTTCACGGCCGAGAGGAAGTCAACATCGGAAACGACACAGCAGAACGCAATGACTCTTTCAGCGTCCGCGATCACCGAATCCGTTGCCGACCGGCTGGGCCACGAAGCCATCGTGTGGCTGACGACCATCGGTCGCAAGGACACGCCGGTTCCGACCCCGGTGTGGTTCAGCTGGTCGGGCACCGAGTTCCTGATTTTCAGTCGACCGGCTGCCGCCAAGCTGGCGAACATCGGCAGGAATCCGCAGGTCGCGCTGAATTTCAACAGCAGCCCCACGGGTGGTGACGTGTCGGTGTTCACCGGGAAGGCCCACGTCGACGCGGACGGTCCGTCGCCGGAGGAGTGGGAGACCTACGGCGAGAAGTACCGCGAGCACATGGCCGGTCTGGACTACACGCCCGAGAAGTTCCGACAGGACTACTCGACGCTCGTCCGCGTCACCCCGGACCGGTTGCGCGGCTGGTAACCCCGAGTTCTGGGCAGAACGACGGCAACGACGTCCCCGATGCGCCACCATCTGATGCGGAGCAATTCGCTCCCCACCGATACGGAGGAACTCGCATCATGGACTGGACACTCGAAGTGGTCGTGCTGCCCGTCAGCGACATCGATCGTTCCGTCGCGTTCTACCGCGACAAGCTCGGCTTCCATCTCGACCACGACACCGCCAACGAGCACATGCACGTCGTTCAGCTGACCCCCACCGGTTCGGGCTGCTCGATCGTGATCGGCGATCTCCCGTCTCAGTCGGAGATGGCACCGGGATCGATGAGGGGACTGCAGTTGGTGGTCGCGGACGCCGCCGCGGCCCGCCAGGAGTTGCTCGATCGAGGTGTCGAGGTCAGCGAGATCACCGTGTTCGACGAGCGTGACGGGGGAACTTTCTTCGGATTCGCCGATCCCGACGGCAATACGTGGGCGGTCCAGCAGATCAAGGCGCGGGCGGAGAAGCCGCTGATTCCGGTCGAGGCCCGCGGGCGGTTCGGGGAGAACGGTTGAGGGTTCGCACGCTCACGTCAGGGGACAGGCGTTCCGGGTGTCGTCGACGAGTTGTTCGGCCAGGGTGAGGGCGGCGGTCAGTTCGTCGGGCGTCGTTCCGAGCCGGCCGAGGACGGCGTGAGCGCGAGCGGTGAAGTCGGTGGGTGCGTTCGGCAGGGCACCGGCGGCGGCCACAGCCCCCTTCTCGTTGATCACCCAGCGCCGGGCATGCGCGTGGAGGGCGTGCGCGCACAGGCACACCGTGCGAAACAGGCAACCCGCCACATACGTCGCATCGGCACGCGGGATCGCCTTGCGGGCCAGCATGGTGACGAAGTCCGCCTCCCACAGTCGCCGCACCAGGGCTTCACGCAGGGGGTCCGGGTAGTGCTGCATGTCGGCGTGGAGCGCAGCGATGCGTCCGGACGGATCGGCGAGGATCACCGCCGACGCGAGTTCGCCCGCGTAGGCGAAGTCAGCAAACCCGTACGGGTGACCGGTCTGTGCGTGAAACCCGTACACACCCTGCTGGGTGTCCTGCCACACAGCGGTCACCCGGTCGAGGTCGCGGTACAGCCAGTCGACCGCCCGGCCGTCGATCGACAGCCACGCACCACCGTCGACCCACGGTCCCCACTCACCCGTCCGGGTCGCCGATGCCCCGGCACCCGCCCACTCCCGCGCGAGGTCGTTCAGCCCGTCGGTGTCGAGGGCCCCGCGGTAGTAGACGCCCAGGTCGTAGTCGGATTCCGCCGTGTGTGTCCCTCGGGCGCGGCTGCCGCCGAGGGTGACGCCGACGACGCCGTCGACGCGGCACAAGCGTTCGGCAAGGGGTCGCAATGCCAGGTCCTCGAAATCCACACCCCACATCGTCCACCCCCGGCCCGGCACAGCGGATAAATTCGGTTCATGCTCATCTTGGGAACGACCGTGATCGGGGCACGCGACGTTCGGCGTGCAACCAGGTTCTGGACCGAGGCACTCGGATTGACTGCGCTCCCGCCCGTCGGCGACAACGGCTTCACCAACCTGACGCAGCCCGACGGCCGGTCACTGCTGGCGATCCAGCAGAGCGAACACGACGCGGAACCCGAACCGCGACTGCACCTCGACCTGCACGCCCGCGACAGCACGGATCAGGCCGCGGAAATCGAACGGCTCGTCGGTCTCGGCGCGCAGCGGGTGCCGTGGGACCGGTACCCCGAGGAATCGGACTTCGTCGTGCTGGAGGACACCGAGGGCAACCGGTTCTGCGTCATCGACAACTCTCGCGCGCCGGAACAGTGCCGGCTCGAGATGTCCTGAGTCTTGCTCTACGCGGCGCCCGCGTAGTGGGCGGGGCGGGGCAGCATCGGCCGGCAGACGGCGCGGGGGATGCCGCACACTTCGAAGAAGTCGATGACGATGGACCGGACCTGCGCGGAGACGACCGCTGCGGAGAACCCTGCCGAGATCTCCTGCTGCGGCAGTGAGCGCGCGAATCGCTCGAGTTCGTCGCTGATCTGGATTTCGTTGGGCTTCTTCGCGGGAGTCGCGAGAATCATCAGCCGCATCCGGTCGGCGAGGTGCGCCAGCTCGGAGATGGCGTCCGCCAACTGCGGGTCGACTCGTTCGCCGTCGTAGGTGGCGATCAGGGCGCGCCGCACCAGGACCCGGGTGTTGCGTGCGGCGTTGTCGATCGGGTCGGCAATCGATGCCAGCCGGCCGATGCGGCGTCGCCCCCGCCAGTGAATCGGTGAGATCCGGGCCACCTCGGATCCGGAGCGGAGTTCGACGCGCATGCTGTCGATGGTCGACTGCGTCGAACGGGCAAGTGCGAGAGCATCCTCCAGCGCGGAGATGTCGCCGGCGGCGAGTCCCTTCGACGTCTGCCGGAGGGCTGCGGCCACGCTGTCCAGCACAGCGGCGGCGCACCGGCGCGTCCGCCGCACAGGGTCGGTGGGCAACACAGACAGCGCCACCAGGCTGAGCGCACCCCCGATCAGTGCGTCCACGACACGGTCGAACGGGTGCGCGGCGGTCGCGGATGCCATGGCCGCGACCAACGCCGCCGACGAACCTGCCTGCAGGACGATCACCGAACCATCGTCGAGGAGCACCGCAAAAGACATCGCCACAGCCACCACGAGGCAGATCTGCCACGGCCCGTTGCCGATGTACCGCACGACGACGTCCGAGACGATCGTTCCGATGGTGACACCCGCGATCAACTCGCCGGCCCGACGACTGCGGGCACCCCGCGCGACGCTCAGGCACACTACCGCCGCCAAGGGAGCCAGCAGCGGCTGCTCGTGTCCGGCCACCTCGACCGACACCCACCACGCCGCCCCCGCGGTGACCGCCGTCTGCGCGATCGGCACCAGGTACCCCGCGAAGCGAAGCAACGCGGCGTGCACTGACGGCAGAGCGGTGGAGCCGACCCTTCGGAGAAAGGCGAGTATCGAGATGAGCTGGAGCACAGTGGTACAGCTTTCTGGACGGTCACACGTGGGCAGGAGCACATTCTGTAGAGCCTGCCGACACCGACGACCGCCGGTGGACAAGCCTTCGCAAAGCTTGTCCTGGATTTCTTACGCCGGTGTAAAAGTCGCCGCTTTCATAGCGCAGATCACGTTTTCCATCTCGTTTCGGGCGATTCAGGTCACAGCCGACTGCTGAACGTGGCTTGAAATCTTCGTGATTCAAACCACTCACCGCCATCACGAGCGACCGTACGATTTCCCCACATATGTGGGGAATCTGTCTCCGTGAGTGAAGGGGTTGCACGCGTGCCCGAAGTGGAAAGTGACCGAATCCGTGGTGTTGCAGGTCAGCAGCAGCTCCCTCCGGGTGCGCGAGGGTACGACGGATTCGGCGGGTATGTCGGGCGGACGAGTGCGGAGTCGACGCCGTGGTGGGCGCCGGAGACGAAAGCCCCGGCCGGTGCACCGAACATCGTGGTCATCCTCATCGACGACATGGGCTACTCGGACATCGGACCGTTCGGCTCCGAGATCGACACCCCCAACCTGAACCGGCTCGCCGACAGCGGCTACCGGCTGTCGAACTATCACACCACCTCGGTCTGCTCACCCGCTCGCGCGGCGCTGCTCACCGGCCTGAACCCGCACCGCGCCGGCTACGGCAGCGTCGCCAACTTCGATCCCGGCTTCCCCGGACTGCGAATGGAACTTGCCGACGACGCGCTCAGCCTCGCCGAGATTCTGCGCGCGAACGGGTATGCCACGCACGCGGTCGGCAAGTGGCATCTCGCGCGTGACACCAACCTCGCGCCGGGCCGCACCCGCGACTCCTGGCCCCTGCAGCGTGGATTCGACAGCTACTACGGTTCGCTCGAAGGGTTGAATTCGTTCTACTACCCGAACGAGCTGATCTCGGACAACTCCGTGGTCGACGTCGAGGAGTATCCGTCGGACTACTACGTCACCGACGACATCACGGACAAGGCCATTTCGCGCATCAACAGCCTGCGCGCCCACGACGCCGACAAGCCGTTCTTCCTGTACTTCTCGCACATCGCGATGCACGGACCCCACCAGGCCAAGCCCGAAGACCTCGCCAAGTACCGCGGCCGCTACACCGAGGGCTGGGACACAGTGCGACGCAACCGCTTCGACGCACAGCTCGAGGCAGGGTTCTTCCCGCCCGGCACCCAGATGACCGAACGCAACACCGAACCCGGCTACGACGCGCCGCCGTGGGACGAGCTCACCGAAGAGGAGCAGCTGCGGTTCGCCCGGTACCAGGAGGTCTACGCCGCGATGGTCGACAGCATCGACCAGAGCGTGGGCCGGGTACTCGACACCCTCGACGAACTCGGCGAGACCGACAACACCATCATCGTGTTCACGTCCGACAACGGGGGCACCGCCGAGGGTGGCGCAGCGGGAACACGGTCGTACTTCAGTCAATTCGTGCACGGGCCGGTCCCGTCGGACTGGGTGCGCGACGTTCCGCACGACGAGGAACTGATCGGCTCGGAGAAGATCGGCGTCCACTACCCGCGCGGCTGGGGACAGGCGTCGAATACCCCGTTCCGATTCTACAAGGGTCAGACGTTCGCCGGTGGTGTCCGGGTGCCGTTCCTGCTGTCCTGGCCTACCGGTCTCGGGCGCGCCGACGGTGACACCGGATTGCGCAAGCACTACTCGTACGTCACCGACATCACCCCGACCCTCCTGGATCTCGCCGGACTCGAGACTCCGAGCCACCGGAACGGGCTTCCCGCCCAGGAGCGTGACGGTGTCAGCATCGCCGACATCCTGCGGGACGCTGCGCAGCCCACACCCCACACGGAGCAGTACGCCGAGTTCGGCGGTCACCGCGGGTTCTACCGAGACGGTTGGAAACTGCTGTCGCTGCACACGGATCCGACCCGGGTCGACGATCCACAATGGCAACTGTTCGACGTGGAATCCGATCCGGCCGAGACCGCGGACGTCGCGCATCTCTTCCCCGAGAAGGTGCGCGAACTCGCCGAGGCGTGGGATCGGGCGGCGTGGCACAACACCGTGTTCCCGATCCTCAACGACCGCAAGGCCGTGCAGCGGCGACCGGACGAGCGTCGCCTCGCGGAGCCGGTGAAGATCCTCGCAGGCACGCCGACACTGGAACGCTATCGGTCCAGTGTGCTGATTCAGTACCGCGACTTCACCATCGACGTCGCCACTCACCCGATCGCCGCAGGCGACGAAGGAGTCCTCGTCGCCCACGGTGACCCGCACGGCGGATACGTCCTCTACGTCGAGGACGGCCGGATCGTATTCGCGGTCAACAGCTACGGCCGCGTCGCACACACCTCCGCGCCCCTCGGCGCGGAACTGGTGGGCGTGCAGGTGCGGGCGGACGCCACCGAATCCGTCCGGTGGAACTTCACCGTCGCCCTCACCGACTCGGCCGGGGTCACGACCGACGTGGCCACCCTCGACGACCAGTTCCAGCTGGTCGGCATGGCGCCGTGGACCGGGATCTCGGTGGGCGTCGACGCCCGCGGACCCGTCGTGTGGGATCTGCGCGAACGCCGCGGAACGTTCCGATACACCGGCAGACTGCGGTCGGTGACCTACACGCCCGGCCCCGTGCGGGTGCCCGAACCGGTCATCCAGGAGGTCGAGGAGCTGGCCGAGGCCATGGCCGACTGACCGAAGAGGTCGGGCGCGCGAGAACGCGCCCGACCTCCGCTGGTTAGCGGTCAGCTGTCGCCGTCGGAATCCTTCTTGCCGTCGGAATTTCTGCGCCAGTGCGTGAACCGCTCCTTGATGTCCGCCGCGACGTCGCCGACGCCGTTGCCGACGGCGTCCATGGTGGTGCCCAGTCCGCTGCCGATCTCACGGAGCATGCGGATCAGCGGGTCGTTCGAGGTGTCGAAATTCTGTTTGTACGATTTCGCGGCCTTACGGAATTCTTCGGTGATCTTGGCGTCGTCGTCCTCGCCGCGGCGCGGGTACTCCCCGCAGAGGATTGCTGCGTAGGCGCCGCTGTCCACCCACTTCTTCAACTCGGCGGCACGCAGCACCGAGAACGGATGGGTGAGCAATTCGATGTTGAGGAGCTTGAGGACACCGTCGCGCAGGTCGCCGCTGGCGTCGTACTCCGCGGCCTGGGCCAGGAAGGCGTCGGTGTCGATCTCGCTCACCCGAGAGCCGCCTGCCAGTTTCAGCTGCACGCGGAGGGCTGTGTGGACGTCCTGCCCGCACAGCAATCCGGCACGGTCGCCGGACAGTTCCGATTTGCGTTGCCATTCCATGAGCGCGGCGATAATCGCGCGCAGCGCCCACCCGCCGATCGGAATCCAGCCGATGGTCCCGGCCAAGCGCATCAGATGCATGAGGATCGTGCGATACACCGCGTGCCCGGACAGCGCGTGCCCGAGTTCGTGGCCGATGATGAACCGCTGCTCCTCGTAATTCATGACGTCCAGCAGTCCGGTGGTGACCACGATGAACGGACGGTCCATGCCGATGGTGAAAGCGTTCACGACCGGGGTCTGCAGCACGAACAGCTCAGGCGTTTCGTCGGCGCCGAGAATGCGCACGCAGTCGCTGCGGAGGTCGTGGAGATCGCTGAACTGCCGTTCGTCGACGCGCACGGACGTGGCCAGGTACATCAGCCGGTGCTGGCGCTCCTGCAACAGACCCGAGATGGTCCGGAAGACCGTGTCGAACCCCTTCAAGGTGCGCAGGGTGACGAGCGCCGCCCGATCCGCCGGGTGCTCCCACGCACGCGAGCTGATCTCCGGGAACGCCGTGCGAACGCGGTCTGGTGTGGTGGTCAAGCTTTCCCCCTGGGTCGGTGTGCGCGGTGCGGTGCCCTCCCGGTCAGGGTAGCGCCGGAGGCAGCGGCGGCGGTCGTGCTGGGCATTTTGCCAACCGCCGACCACGGCGGCTGCTCCAAACATGCGCAGGATGCTCAAACGTGACGCTCGGTATTGCTCAAAGTGCGTTCCGGTGGTCGACTGTTGTGCGAGATCTGCACACGAGACCTCGAAGATGCGGTGAGGTCGGTTCCCACAGGTCCGCCTGCCCGTCACCGCCGGTCCGCCTCGCTCACGAACTGGGCCGAGGAGGATCGGATTCGGTGCCAGGAACTCACAGGCAAGGACGAAACGATGAACGACGCCCGCACGATCGGCGACCACCCGGCGCAGCTCACCCCGCGCGCGACCACTCCGGAAGCGCTCGTGGAGATCGAGAAGCGCGTGCTCTGGTTGGCGACGTCGATGATTCACCACGCCAACCGGGTTCGCCCGAATCCGACGGGGTTGAAGGTCGGTGGCCATCAGGCGTCGTGTGCGTCGATGGTGTCGATCATGACGTCGTTGTGGTTCGAGCAGCTCCGGCCCGGTGACCGGGTGTCGGTCAAACCCCATGCCTCGCCGGTGCTGCACGGCATCAACTACCTGCTCGGTGAGCTGGACGAGAAGTATCTGACGACGCTGCGGGAATTCGGTGGCCTGCAGTCCTACCCGAGCAGGTCGAAAGATCCTGATCCGGTGGACTACTCGACCGGATCGGTCGGCATCGGTGCGACCGCCCCGATCTGGGGTGCCATCGCCCGCCGCTACGTCGACACCACCATCGGCGGCGCCGGAACGGGCCGCCAGTACTCCCTCGTCGGTGACGCCGAACTGGACGAGGGCGCGGTGTGGGAGGCGATCCTCGACACCTCCGTCGCCGAACTCGGTGAGATCGTGTGGATCGTCGACCTGAACCGGCAGTCCCTGGACCGGGTGGTGCCGAACATCGCCGCGGGCCGGCTCGAGGCCATGTTTGCTGCCGCCGGGTGGCAGGTGATCACCGTGAAGTTCGGGACCCTGCTCGAGTCGCTGTTCACCCGGACCGGCGGGCCGGCACTGCGGACCCGGATCCTGGACATGCCCAACCCCGAATACCAGCGGCTGCTGCGGTGCAGTGCCGAGCAGGTGCGGGTGCGGCTGCCCGGGGACGGCCCCGATGCGGCCGCGATCGCGTCGCTGATCGCCGACCTCGACGACGACACCCTGCTGCGGGCGATCCGCAACCTCGGCGGCCACGACCTCGACGCCCTGCGCGCCGCGTACGCGCAGATCGACGACACCCGCCCCACGGTGATCATCGCCTACACGATCAAGGGCCGCGGCCTGCCGACGCAGGGGCATCCGCAGAACCATTCGTCGCTGCTGACGGTGGAGCAGTACGAACAGCTCGCCGCGGAGCTGGGCATGGACCCCGCGCACCCGTGGGCCCGGTTCGAGCCCGGCAGTGCGGCGGGCCGGGTGTGCGCCGCGACCGCAGACAGATTGAGGCGGGAGAAGGTCGAATTCGGCACACCGCCCGCGGTCCCGGCGGACATCGGCCGCACCCCGTCGGGGACGTCCACCACCCAGGCCGCGCTGGGCCGGGCGTTGCTGGACCTGTCCCGGGAGGCCCCCGACGCTGCGAAACGGGTGGTCACGGTCAGCCCCGACGTGTCCTCGACCACGAACCTTGCCGGGTGGCTGAATAAGGTCGGGGTGTGGTCGCCGCACGAGCGCCGCAACTGGTTCGACGACGACGCCGAGACGATCATGCACTGGCGGGAAAAGCCCACCGGACAGCACATGGAACTGGGCATCGCCGAGACGAATCTGGTCGGGCTGATGGGTGAGCTCGGCGCGACGTGGAGTCGGTGGGGGCAGCCGCTGTTCCCGATCGGGGTGATGTACGACCCGTTCGTCGAACGCGCCCTCGAACCCTGGTCGTACGGCATCTACGCGGGTGGGCAGTCGATCCTGGTCGGCACCCCGTCCGGGGTGACCCTGGCCGCGGAGGGTGGGGCGCATCAGTCGATCAAGACCCCGTCGATCGGCCTCGAACAGCCCGGCTGCGTCAGCTACGAGCCGGCGTTCGCGATCGACGTCGAATGGACCCTCCTCGACAGCATCTCCCGGTTGGGACGGCCGGACGGCACCTCGTCGTACCTGCGGCTCTCGACCCGCCCGGTCGACCAGACCCTCGCCGCCGTCCCCACCGATCCCGCCGCGCGGGAACGTCGCCGCCGTCAGGTAGTCGCCGGCGCCTACACCCTCCGGCACACCGACAATCCGGCGGTCACCCTGGTCGGCATGGGCGCGGTGATCACCGAAACCCTCACCGCCGCCCACCGGTTGGCCGAACAGGGCATTACCGCGGACGTCGTGTGCGTGACCAGTCCCGGGTTGTTGTTCGAGGCGGTCCAGGCGCGCCGCGGACTCGCCGACGGCCCGTCCTGGATCCTCGACCAGGTGTTCCCCGCCGGCCGGGCGGCGCCGATGGTGACCGTCCTCGACGGGCACCCGCACACCCTGGCGTTCCTGACCGGGATCAACCACGTTCCCGGTGCCGCGCTCGGTGTCAGCAAGTTCGGGCAGGTCGGTTCCCTAGACGACGTCTACCGCTACCACGGCATCGACACCGACAGCATCGTCCGCGCCGCACTCGACCTCTCCTGAACCGACCGACGATACCTTTTGGGTATCAAAAGATCCAGAACTAGTGTTGGACTTGAATGGTTGACGCTCCTAGCCTTGGGGACACAGCGCGCACCGACGGTGACGCGATTGCGAACGAGGAGAACGAAACCCATGACCACCGCGTCCCCCCACGAGATCGCCCACAAGCTCGGCTCCGGTCTGTTGTCGTTCCCGGTCACCCACTTCAAGAATGACCACTCGTTCGACGAGGCCGCGTACCGCGAGAACATCGGCTGGCTCGGGCAGTTCGACGCCTCCGGGTTGTTCGCCGCGGGCGGCACGGGCGAATTCTTCTCGCTCACCCCGCCCGAGGTGGAGCAGGTGGTCCGCGCAGCGGTGCAGGAGGCGCCCGACGGTCTTCCGGTGATCGCGCCCGCCGGCTACGGCACCGCCACCGCCGTGCAGATGGCCCGGTCGGCCGAGAGTGTCGGCGCGCACGGCATCCTGCTGCTGCCCCCATACCTCACCGAGGCGAGCCAGGACGGTCTCGTCGCCCACGTCAAAGAGGTTTGTGCCGCAACCACTCTCGGTGTGACGATCTACAGTCGCGCCAACGCCGTCTACACCGAGGCCGCCGTCGCGGAACTCGCGGACAGCTGCCCGAACCTGGTCGGGTTCAAGGACGGGGTCGGCAACATCGAGCAGATGACCCGCATCTACGCGAGTCTCGGCGACCGGCTCACCTACATCGGCGGACTGCCCACCGCCGAGATGTTCGCACTGCCCTATCTCGCACTCGGCGTCACCACGTACTCCTCTGCCATCTACAACTTCGTGCCCAAGTTCGCGCTCGACTTCTACAACGCACTCCGCAGCGGAGACAACGCGTTCGTCATCAACGCGCTCAACGAGTTCGTGATCCCGTACTGCAACCTGCGCAACAAGAAGCAGGGTTACGCGGTCAGCATCATCAAGGCAGGCATGACGGTGATCGACCGACCCGCAGGCCCCGTCCGCGCGCCGTTGACCGACCTCGACGCCGTCGAACTGGCCGAGCTCGCCGACCTGATCAAGAAGGTGAGCTGAGCCGCACCGTCCGCGGATTCATCCTCGGAGAACGCCATGACACTCACCGCAGCACGTGCACAACTCGCCCTCGACCTCGCGCGGCGCCATGCCGCGACACTCGACACGGCCGTCGCCGTCAGCGTCGTCGACGACGCCGGAAATCTGATGTGCTGCTCCCGGACCGACGGAGCCGCCGCGGGATGGTCCCCGCGTGGACACTCCACCCGGCCGACAAGCCCAGTGCGGTCGGCATACTCGCGGTCGCGACCTCCGTCAGTGGTGCCGGGTCACGCATCGTCGAGACCGTCATCGACGAGATCCACCGGTTCGACGAGCGACACCGCCGCAACATTTCGTGACACCGGTCCCGGCTGCGACCGTTGCCCCGCTGGAAAAGTCGTCTGTGACTATCTCGTCGCCCGCAGTGCCACATAGACTTGCCCGGTCGTGGCTTCGCGCAAGGCGTCAACTTCCTCGGACATCGGAACGTCGCGAGATGAAGGATAGGGAATGCGATGATGAATTTTCGACCCGTCACCCAGTGGGACTCGGTGAGCGCCTGGGACGACGACCCGGTGGTCGCGTCGTGGAACGGTCTTCCGGTGTTGGAACAGAACGTCACGGCCGACGTGTGTGTCGTCGGCCTCGGCGGGTCGGGTCTCGCGGCGATCGGCGCCCTGGTCGAACGGGGGCTGCAGGTTGTCGGCGTCGACGCCGGGCGGGTCGCGGCAGGCGCGGCGGGGCGCAACGGCGGCTTCCTCCTGGGCGGCCCGGCGACGTTCCTCCACTCGTCCCTCACGACCTGGGGGACGTCGTCGGTCGATCTCTATCGCGCAACTCTTCTCGAGTTGGACCGGCTTGCCGAGTTGCTGGGTCCGGAGGTCATCGCACGGACGGGTTCCATTCGCCTCGCCGGATTGCCCGGCGAACCTGTCGACGACGCCGAGGCCGCCGACCGTGTGGCGGAACTCGCGGATTGCGCAGCACTGGAAACGGTGCTGCGTGACAACGACATCGCTGTCGAAGAATACGACGGCGAGCTCGGGCGCGGCCTGTTTCTGCCCGACGACGCGGCAATGAACCCCTCCCGTCGAGCTCTGGGGTTGGCGTCACTCCTTCGGGGGCGGGCCGACCTGTACGAGCATTCGGCTGTCACCGCCGTGGAAAGTGGAAGGGTGACAACAGAACTCGGTTCGGTCATTGCGCCTGTCGTCATTGTCGCGGTGGACGGCAAACTCGAACAGGTCCTCCCGGTCTTGCAGGGGCGCGTCCGGACGGCACGCCTGCAAATGCTCGGGACGGCGCCGGGGCTGCCCGAACGCCTGCCGTGTCCTGTGTACGGACGCTGGGGATACGACTACGCGCAGCAAGCGAAGGATGGGCGCCTGTTCGTCGGGGGCGGGCGAGACCGTTTCGTCGACACCGAGTGGACATTCGACACTTCACCCACTCCGGATGTCCAGGGCTACATCGAACGAGTAGCGGAACGTATGGCGGGCAAGCCCGTCGACGTCGTTCGGAGATGGGGTGCGTCCGTGAGTTACACCACCGACGGTCGACCCCTCTGCTCCGAGGTTCTTCCCGGTGTCATCGCCATCGGTGGGTACAACGGGACGGGAAACCTGGTCGGTCCCGTCGCTGCCCGCGCGGCTGTGGCACTGGCACTCGACTCGACGACACCCCCGGTGTACTTCTCCGCCTAGCCGGCGAGGGGGGGAGGGCCGACGGCCCTCCCCCCCTCGATCGCAACCGCGCGAACGCCTGATTCCGGTGCGTCAATCCGCGAATCGGTTGACGTCGAACAGCTCCAAGGGGAATTCGGGGGTCGAGCCACAACTGAGATCGGCGGCGATCTCCCCGATCACCGGTGCAAATTTGAAACCGTGACCAGAGCACGCGGAAACGACTGTCACGTTCCTGTAGGCGGGTGGATTTCCTATGATGAAGTGCCCGTCGGGTGTGTTCGTGTACATACACACCGCGGCCCGAACGGGGCGTGAACTCAATCCCGGCAGGTAATGACGAACGAGGTCCCGCAACGGAGCGGTGTCCTCGTCATGGACCACCCGATCCAGCTCGTCAGGGTCGGTCTCGCGCCCGCCGAGATGGAGCGCGATCTTGACCGTCTTGCCGTCCATGGTGGGGAAGCCGTACCACGTACCCTCCGGGCTGTCCCTCAGGAATATCGGGAACCGGTCCGGCCCGAACTGCGTCGGATCTTCGGCTGGGAACCATGCGAGGATCTTGCGCTCCACAGTCAAGGGGAGCTGGGCTTCTGGGAGAAGGCCGGGAATCCAGGCGCCGGCCGCGACCACGACGCGGTCGGCTCGAATGACTTCTTCGTCGAGCCGCACGAGCACCGTGTCACCGGGACCGTCCTCGATACCCAGGACGCGGCTCTCGGGACGCACGGAGGCACCCAGTTCGCACGCACGGCGCACGGCACCGGTGATTGCCAACTCCGGCCTTATCACGCCGGCGTCCTTCTCCCAGATGGCCGTATCTCCCTCACGCAATCGCTGAGTGGGAAACCGGGCACTGAACTCGGCCGGGTCGAGAATCTCCTGTGTGAGGGCATGCACCTTGGCCGCTTCGAGGGAGCCACCCACAATCACGCCGGTCGACGGGCCGATACTGAGGCCCCCGGTCATCGTCAGGACGGGTTCGCCGGTTTGCTCACCGAGTTCCCGCCAACCTCGGAGTGCGGCTCGGAGCATCGGGACATACGCGGGATCCTCATGATATGCGGTTCTGAAGATGCGCGACTCGCCGTGTCCGGAGCCACGATCGTGCCCGGGAGTGAACTGCTCGAGACCGACGGCAGGAATACCGCGCTCCGACAGTCGCCACATGATTGCGGAGCCCATGGTGCCGGTACCGATCACGGCGACATTGGTTCTCGTCGTGGTCATCGACTGCGCACCAGCGTGTATTCACCAGCGGGGGAATTAGTCATGATCACAGTGGCCTCTCGAATGTGCAGTCGGTCTGCGGAGTCGGACCCAGACATGTTGCCATCCCGCGACTCCACTCCAGTGTCGCCGAACGTCATGTGCTCGAACATCGGAGCCGGAGGCGGAGCGCCCGCAGAGACACCGCGACCCCAGTATTCGTCATGGTGACGGTCGCGGCCCGGCGCGAGGACCAGTCGACCTGTCGGTGAGGCATCGAGACTCTGATTCTGCGACTCTTGCCCGCTGATCGGCGCCACAGGATGATCTAGGGATGGCCGAACAGATCGACGACTACTTCACCTCTGTCGTGTCGGGGCTGACCCCCGGGGAGAGCCGCCCCGGCGTCGGTCCGGAGGATCCGATTCAGCCGCTGTTCCCGTTGTCGGTGCGGGGCGCGCTGAACCTCTTCGACGCCCAGCTCGGCAGCAGGCATCTCGATCTGGCGGCCCGCTGGCTGCGGTCGCGGGGCAAGGGTTTCTACACGATCGGCTCGTCCGGGCACGAGAGCAACGCCGCCGTCGCGGCCGCGCTGCGACCCACCGATCCCGCTCTGCTGCACTACCGTTCCGGTGGTTTCTTCCTGGCGCGGGCGCAGCAGATGGATGGCAGCGATCCGCTGCGCGACGTCCTCCTCGGTCTCGTGGCAGCAACGGAGGAACCGATATCGGGTGGTAGGCACAAGGTGTTCGGCCGCCGCGACCTCAACATCATTCCCCAAACCTCGACCATCGCTTCGCATCTCCCGCGCGCTGTCGGTGTCGCCTTCTCCATCGCCCGCTCGGAGAAGTTGCACGTGCCCTCGCCGTGGTCGGCCGACGCGGTTGCCGTCTGTAGCTTCGGGGACGCGTCCGCGAACCACTCCACCGCCGTCGGTGCCATCAATACCGCAGTGCACGCCGCCTACCAGGGGTTGCCGTTGCCGCTGCTGCTGGTGTGCGAGGACAACGGAATCGGGATCAGCACCAGGACTCCGCAGGGCTGGATCGCCGCGAACTTCGGTGACCGGGCGGGGCTCGAGTACTTCGAGGCGGATGGCTCCGACCTGCCGGCGGCGTACGCGACGGCGAGAGATGCCGCCGACTGGGTCCGCAGGCACCGGAAGCCCGCGTTCCTGCACCTGCGCACCGTCCGGTTGATGGGGCATGCCGGCTCCGATGTCGAGACCGCGTACCGGACATCAGCGGAGATCGCCGCCGACTTCGACCGCGACCCAGTGCTGTGCACGGCGAAACTGCTGGTCGAGCGAGGACACCTGAGCCCCACTGATGCCCTCGACCTCTACGAGCAGAAGCGTGCCGAGGTCCTCGAACTGGCCGAGCAGGTCGGTGAGCTACCTCAACTGGACAGTCCCGCGGCGGTGATGAAACCGCTCACCGACAGTGCCGTCGAGGCGGCCGCGGCCGTGCCGGAGCGCGTCGACTCGGACCGTCGCGCGCAATTCATCGGATCCCCGCTTCCCGAGGATGAAGGTCGGCTCACCACCGGTCTCGCGATCAACCGCGCACTGCTCGACGTGCTGGCCCGCTACCCCGAGGCGCTGGTGTTCGGTGAGGACGTGGCCCGCAAGGGCGGGGTCTACGGGGTGACCCGGGGTTTGATGAAGAGGGCCGGGTCGGCGCGCGTGTTCGACACGCTCCTCGACGAGCAGGCGATCCTGGGACTCGCGCTGGGCGCGGGGGTGTCCGGGTTGTTGCCGATCCCGGAGATCCAGTACCTGGCGTATCTGCACAATGCCGCCGATCAGATCCGCGGGGAGGGTGCGACGTTGCAGTTCTTCTCCGACCGTCAGTACCGCAATCCGATGGTGGTGCGGGTCGCGGGATACGGGTATCAGAAGGGGTTCGGTGGGCATTTCCACAACGACAACGGCGTCGCCGCCCTGCGCGACATCCCCGGCATAGTCGTGGCCTCCCCGGCTCGCCCCGACGACGCCGCGGCCATGATGCACACGTGCGCGGCGGCCGCGCGCACCGCGGGGGCGGTGTGTGTGTATCTGGAACCCATTGCGCTGTATCACACCCGGGATCTGTACGAGGACGGTGACGAGCAGTGGCTGGCCGCGTATCCGGATCCGGTGGAGCGGGCCGAGAACCATGTGCCGATCGGCTCCGCCCGCACGTACGGTGACGGTACCGACCTGACGATCGTCACGTTCGGCAACGGGGTCCGGATGAGTCTGCGGGTCGCGCGCCGGCTCGAGACGGCGCACATCGCTGCGCGTGTGGTGGATATGCGGTGGCTCGCACCGCTACCCGTGCACGACATCCTCCGGGAGGCGAACGCCACCGGACGGGTGCTCGTCGTCGACGAGACCCGCACATCGGGGGGAGTGTCCGAAGGTGTGGTCGCGGCACTGGTCGACGACGGCTTCACCGGGCCGCTCGCACGCGTCACGAGCGACGACAGCTTCATCCCGCTCGGCGACGCCGCCCTCGAGGTCCTGCTCTCGGAGGACACCATCGAGGCCGCGGCGGTCAAACTCGTGAGCCGGTAGCATCCGTATCCCTCGCGCTTCGCTATGACGGCAACGTCAACCGGTATCCCCTCCGCCATTGCCAAGCTGTTGTCCGGTCGGGCATGTTCGAACTGCATCTCTCCATATCGGCGGACAGGAACATTTCATGAGTGGCGATCAGCGACCCCACATCGTGGTGATGGGGGTGACCGGCTGCGGGAAGACGACAGTCGCGCAGCAACTTTCCAAACTGACCGGCCACCGGTTCCTCGACGCCGACGATCTGCATCCACCGTCGAACGTCGAGAAGATGGCCGCCGGTATCCCGCTGACCGACGACGACCGGGCGCCGTGGCTCGCAGTCGTCCGTGACCGACTGCGGGAACTGTCCGATCAGGGACGCCGTGGTGTGGTGGCGTGCTCGGCGCTACGGCGGAGCTACCGGGACATCCTCCGCGACGTCTCCGACCCGGTACTGTTCGTCCACCTCACGGGAGAGCGGGAGGTCATCCACGGCCGGATGCAGGCGCGGAACGGGCACTTCATGCCACCTGCCCTGCTCGATTCCCAGTTCGCGCTCCTCGAGCCGCTCGACGCCGACGAGTTCGGAGTGGTCCTGGACGTCGCTCCGGCGCCGGACGCGATCGCACGGGCCGCCGTCGAATACCTGCACGAAGAACGAAAGGTCGTCACACAGTGAGTTCGCACGGGAGTTTCGATGTCGAGGGCAAGATCGCGCTCGTCACGGGGTCGAGTCGAGGAATCGGCTTCGCACTCGCCAACGGACTCGCCGAGGCCGGTGCGGAGGTCGTGCTCAACGGGCGGGACGCCGACGCCCTCGCACGCAGCCGCGACGAGATCGTCCGCGCCACCGGTGCGACAGTCCACACCTGCGCCTTCGACGTCACCGCTCCCGAGGAGGTCGCCGCCGCCGCGCAGCGGGTCGAGAACGAGATCGGTCCCGTCGAGATCGTCGTGAACAACACCGGCGTCCAGCACCGCAGCCCACTGCTCGAGTTCGGCGACGACGACTTCCGTCGCGTGCTCGACACCAACCTGAGCAGCGCCTTCTTCGTCGGCCGCGAGTTCGCGCGGGCGATGGTCGGGCGCGGGCACGGGAAGATCGTCAACATCTGTTCCGTCCAGAGTGAACTCGGCCGGGCGGGCATCGCCCCGTACGCCGCGAGCAAGGGCGGGCTGAAGATGCTCACACGCGGAATGTGTGCGGACTGGGCACCATTGGGGCTGCAGACCAACGCCATCGCGCCCGGATACTTCGATACCCAGCTCACCGAGGCGCTCGTGAACGATGCCGAGTTCAGTGCATGGCTGACCAAACGCACGCCCGCCGGGCGGTGGGGGCGCACCGAGGAACTCGTGGGCGCACTGCTCTTTCTCTCGTCGCCGGCGTCGGACTTCGTCAACGGCCAGATCCTGTACGTCGACGGCGGCCTGACCGCCGTCGTGTGATCCCCACCCGACCGACTCGAAAGACCATGATGCAGAACACCGCAACGCCCCGAATTCACCTCGGACCGAACCCTGACACCGCCCTGATGCGCGGGATCGAGCGGGGCGGAGGAATACTCGCCCCGCTCGACGACGCCGAAGCCGTGGTGTGGGCGCAGGGCCCCGACACGTTCCCGGCGCAGTTGCCGGATTCGGTGCGCTGGGTGCAACTCCCCTCGGCGGGTGTGGAGCCGTGGATCTCCGCGGGGATCTTCGACACCGAGCGGACGTGGACGTCCGCGGCCGGCGCCTACGCCGGTAACGTCGCGGAACACGGAGTCCTGCTGCTCCTGGCCGGGGTCCGTGCCCTCCCCGAGCAGGTGCGCGCGACCTCCTGGCGCAAGGCCGAATTCGACCCGCAGGTGGGCACGCTGCGCGGGGCGACGGTCGCCATCGTCGGGTGCGGGGGCATCGGTCGCGCGATGATCCCGCTGCTCGACGCGTTCGGGGCGCAGGTGCTCGCCGTGACCCGTTCGGGAACCCCGGTCCCGGGTGCAGTCGAGACGCTGCCGTCCGATCGGACGTCGGAAATCTGGTCCAGAGCCGATCATTTCGTCATCGCCGCACCGGCGACGGCGGCGACCGCGCAGATCGTCGACAAGGACGCGCTCGTGCAGATGAAATCGACGGCGTGGATCGTCAACGTGGCGCGCGGCTCCCTCATCGACACCGCGGGGCTCGTCGACGCACTGCGGGCCGGGTCGATCGGCGGGGCCGCACTCGACGTCACCGACCCCGAACCCCTTCCCGACGGACACCCGCTCTGGACCCTGCCGAACGCCATCATCACCCCGCACGTCGCGAATCCGGCGACGGGGCTGACGCGGCTGCTTGCCGATCACGTCGCGACCAACGTCGAACGCTTCGCTGCCGGAGCGCCTTTGATGGCGCCGATCGACCCGAGCCGAGGTTACTGAATGCCTCGGTCGGCTTCCGAGCTGGTCCGGATGTAGTTGGCGACGACACTGCGTAACACCTCGCGTACCGCCTCGGCAGGTCCCGAGAGCGGCTGATTGGCGGGTGTTCCGAGGGAGACCTGGACTTCGATGGTCGGTTCGATGCGGCGGAGTTCCAGGTTCTCCACATTCATGATGCGGCGTGCCACTGAGAACGGTAATACCGTCGCGCCCAGACCGTTTCGTACCGCCTGCGCCATGAGGGTCACCGATTCCACTTCGCCGACCACCCGCGCGTGCTCGAAGGCGTGTTCGTAGGCCTGCTCCACCACTTTGCGGATGGTGTGCATCGGGCCCGGCAGCAGCAGCGGCAGGTCGACGAGGTCCTTGATGGCCACGGCGGTCCCGGTGTCACCGGGCAGACCGGTGCCGGCCGGGGCGACGACCATCAGCTCCTCGGTGAGAAGGCGCTCGAAGTTGACGCCCTTGATCGGCCCGGCGTCGTAGAGCAGTGCCATGTCCATGCGGCCGGTCATCATGGCCTCGCTCAGCACGCCCCCGAAGTTCTCGTTGATGTGCAGAAGGATGCTGGGGTACCGCGACCGCACCGCCGTGAGCAGCGGTAACGCGATGGAACTCACCGTACTGTAGGGCGCGAGCCCGACGGAGACACCGCCCGCCAGTTCTCGACCGACGACGCTCACCTCGGCTTGCGCGCTCTCCACCTGCCGCAGGATCACCTGTGCGTGCCGGTACAGCGCGCGCCCCGCATCGGTGGGTTCCACGCCCTGCTTGCTGCGGATCAGCAGCTGCTGACCGAAGTGCGTCTCCAGTGCCGTCATCTGCTGGCTCAGTGCCGGCTGGGCGATGTGCAGAATGTCGGCCGCCCGCGTGATGCTTCCGGCGTCGACGATGCGGACGAATGAGAACAAGCGTCGGGTATCCACGAGCGATCTGCCTTTCTGACGATGCGGCGACGCAAGCACGCCGCGGTTTCGACAAGGTTGCCGGGCGGAAACACCGCCGTAGCCAAATGCGAGGCGCTGTTCTTCCCTTTTGCATCGCCGCTGTTCAAACACCATAGACGTTCGTTATCGCCTCACGTAAAACAGGTATTAACCGCCCGAACCGGATCCTGCGTAGCGTCCGTTTACATCGAAAGTTCACAGGAACTGCACCAGCGGTTCCACTGCAGGTCCCCATGGGAGGCACCGTGACTGTCAAGATCGATCTCGTCGCCGACCTCGGCGAGAGCTTCGGCGCATGGACGATGGGCGACGACGACGCTCTGCTCGACGTGCTGACGTCCGCCAACGTCGCGTGCGGATTCCATGCCGGTGACCCCAGGACCATGGACGCGACGGTCCGAGGATGCGTCGCCCGCGGAATCGGCATCGGCGCGCACCCCAGCTTTCCCGACCTGGCAGGCTTCGGCCGGCGCGCGATGGACCTCACCGCAGACGAGGTACGCACGGACGTTCTGTACCAACTCGGCGCGCTGCATGCCTTCGCGACATCACACGGCACGACGCTCTCGCACATCGCACCGCACGGTCGGTTGGGAAACCTCGTCGCGACGCGCGCGGACTACGCACGTGCCGTCGTCGACGCGGTGGAAGCGTTCGACCCGAGGCTGATCGTGCTCGCCCAGGACGGTGAACTCGCCGACCACGCCCGTGAGCGGGGGGTTCGCGTCGCGATCGTCGCCATCGTCGACCGCGCGTACCGCTCGGACGGCACCCTGGTGCCGCGATCCGAACCCGGTTCCGTGATTCACGACCAGGACACTCTGGTGGCGCGCACCGTGCAGATGGTGACGGAGGGTGTCGTCGAGGCCGTCGACGGCACCCGCATCCCGATCGAGGCCGACACGGTGCTGCTGCACGGTGACGGCGCCGACGCCGTACGCAACGCGCGAGCGATCCGGGAGGCGCTCCTGCGTGCGGGCGTTGTCATCGCCCCGGTGACCGAGGTCCTCGCAGGCAAGGAAGAGAAGGAGTCCGCGTCGTGTCCGGCGTGACGTGCATCCGGCCGCACCGGGAGTTCGTCCTCTCGGATTGTGGAGACTCCGCGGTACGTCTGACGTCGCTGTCCGCGGATGCCGAGGAGCGCTGGCATGTGGTCCACACGGTTGCCGCCGCGCTCGACGCACGCGGCGACGAGGTCGCGGTCACCGGCATCATCCCCACGTACGACGCATTGTTGGTCGAATTCGATTGTGGTGCAACCACCCACGACGCCATCCGTGCACACGTCGAACGGCTGATCGAGCTCCCCGCGGATGCCGCGGCGCGCGGCCCGCGGCAGTTCGAGATCCCCGTCGTCTACGGGGGAGAATTCGGCCCCGACCTCGACGAGGTTGCAGCACACCTCGAACTCTCACCCGCCGAGGTGATCCGACTGCACGGCGCAGGCCCACTGACCATGCGCTGCTTCGGTTCCCCGGGCGGCGCCCCGATGCTGGACGGTCCCGCCTTCCCGAGACCCGTCCCACGCCGCACGATTCCGCGGCCGCATGTGCCGGCCGGCGCGGTCGCAGTCGCGGGCAGGCAGGCCGTCGTCTCCGCGCGTCCCGCGCCGGGAGGCTGGCCGGTGATCGGTCGAACACCGCTGACCATCGTCGATCCGGCGACGGACCCCCTGTCCGATTTCCGGCCCGGCGACACGTTCCTCTTCGTTTCGATCACCGCGGCCGAGTGGTCGACGTACGAGGGGGTCCGTCATGGCTGAATCCATCACCGTCACGACACCCGGCCTGACCTCGATCCAGGACCTCGGCCGGCTCCGAGCATCCCGGTTCGGCCAGATGACCGGCGGAGCCTCGGACCAATACAGCGCCGACGTAGCGAACGCACTGGTCGGGAGCCCGCGTACGGCACCCCTGCTCGAGGTGGTCGCCATGGACTTCGGCGCCGTCGCGAGCATCGACCTGCTGGTCGCCGTGACCGGAGCGCCGGCGGAGGTGCAGGTCGGGGGTGTCACCCGCCCACAGTGGGAGCCGTTCGTGTGGACCGCAGGCGAAGAACTCACCGTCCGCGGAATCCGCGACGGTCTCAGGGTCTACCTCGCCGTGCACGGAACGATCGACGCGCCATACCTGCTCGGTAGTTGCGCCCCCGATTCGGTTCTCGGTTTCGGCCGGCAACTGACGGTCGGCGAGTCCGTCGCCATCGACGTCGACGGACCGCCGATCGACCACCCGCACTTCCGGATGCCGCTGTTCCGGCTCGGCGCCCGGCCCGCGGCCTTCACCGGATGCTGGACCATCGACGTGACGGATGGTCCCGACGTCCACGAATTCGGCTCGACCTCCGCCCGATTGTTCGACACTCCCTTCGTCATCGGCGACAACTCGAACCACATCGGTCTCCGCCTCACGCCGACCGATCCGGGCAGCCCCGTTCCCCGGCGGGATCGATCGACGGAGGTGCTCTCCCGCGGCGTGCCGATCGGCGCGGTCGAGGTTCCCGCCGGCGACGAGATCCTCGTTCTGCATCGCGGACGAGGGGTGACCGCCGGATACCCGGTGCTCGCGGTCGTGACCGCCACGGCTCTGTCCCAGCTCGGCCAGGCACGCCCCGGCCAGGAGGTCCGGTTCAGGAAGGTGACCGTCCCCGACGCCGTGGACGCGTACCGGTCACAAAGACGCTCGATCGATCTCCTCCGCTCACGTGTGGCGAACGCGTTCGCCAGTCTTCGGATCCCCCTTCACACAGAAACGACATCCGCCCAGCACAGCTCGGTACCCCAGATGGAGTCAGCATGACCAACGCGATCTCACCCGACACGGCCGGGCACACGTCCGAACACGAGGTGCAACCCCGCCAGCTACGCAAAGTCGTTCTCGCAGGCTGCGTGGGCATCTTCGTCGAGCTCTACGACAACGGCATCTTCGCCTTCATGGCGACCGCCCTGGCCATCGTCTTCTTCGACGTCTCCAAGTCGAGTGACGCGCTGATGCTCGTCTTCGCCGGTTACGCGATCTCGTTCTTCGTGCGACCTCTCGGTGCAGTCGTCTGCGGCATCCTGGGCGACCGGATCGGCAGGCAGAAGATGCTCGTCTTCGTCATCATGCTGATCAGCGTCGCCACCGCGGGAATCGGCATTCTCCCGACCTACGCCGCGATCGGCGTCGCCGCACCCGCGTTGTTGATCCTCCTGCGCATCCTGCAGGGATTCTCCGTGGGCGGTGAGGCGGCGGGCGCCATGACCTTCCTCGCCGAGCACTCGCCGGAGGGCAAGCGCGGACTCATCACCAGCTACGCACAGATCGCGTCCTTCCTGGCCCTGCTCACCGGCACGCTCGTGGCGTTCGCGATGTCACCGTGGCTCAACGAGGCCGCGATCAACGGCGGCGGACCGGCCAGCTGGGCCTGGCGTGTGCCGTTCCTCGTCGCGATCCCGATGGGCATCATCGGCTGGTACATCCGCCGGGCCATCAGCGACACCCCGAACTTCGAGAAGCTCAAGGCCGAAGGCGGACTGTCCCGCAACCCGCTGAAGGAAGCGTTCGCGACCCCCGAGCACCGCAAGGCGATGCTGCTCGCGCTGTTCATCCCGCTGATGAACGGCTCCGGCTACTACGTGCTGTTCTCTTACATGCCGACGTTCCTCAAGGGCGACAACATCGGTTTCTCGACCGGCACCGCCCTGCTCGTGACCGCGGCGAGCCTCGTGGCGATCTGCATCGCCATTCCGTTCATGGGTGCTCTCTCCGACCGCGTCGGTCGCAAGAAGGTCATCGCCGGCGCGGCGATCGCGATGGCCATCGGCGCCATCCCCTGTTACGCCCTGATCGCGACCGGCAACTTCGTGCTCGCCGTGGTCGGCGCATGCATCATGGCGGTGATCTTCGCCGGTCACACCGCCGTCATCCACATCCTCATCGTGGAGCTCTTCCCCACCCGGGTGCGGTACTCGGCATACGGGCTGGGCTACAACATCTCCTCGGCGGTCTTCGGCGGCACGGCGCCCCTGCTCATGACGTGGCTGATCCCCCAGTTCGGAATCTACGTTCCCGCTGTCTATGCCGTCGTCACCGCGGTGGGCACCCTCATCGCCGTCAGCACCATCACCGACCGGGCGCACGTGCCTCTCCGCGACACGCTCTGACGGATCCAGACTCGGCCCGGTGGTCTCCTGACCACTCGAATACCACCGGGCTGTACCAACTTTCACCACCAGCAAGACAAGGGAGCGTTATGCCATTCAACGACTACCGGACGGCACTCGTCACCGGTGCCAACACCGGAATGGGCGCCGCGGTCACCGAGATCCTGACCAAGCGCGGACTGACCGTCTACGGTGTGGCCCGCAACAAGGAACGGCTCGACGAGGTCGCGGACAAGACGGGAATGATCCCGCTCGCCGTCGACATCACGGACATCGACGCACTGAGCGCCGCCGTCGCCGGGCTCGAGATCGACGTGCTGATCAACAACGCGGGAGTGTCGGCCACCGGCAACATCCTGGATGCCTCGGCCGACTCGGTCGACGCCATGGTGGATGTCAATCTCCGCGCGGTGCTGCACCTGTGCCGGCTGCTGATGCCGGGAATGGTCGAGCGGGACCTCGGCCACATCGTCAACATCAGCTCCATCGCCGGCCTGTACAACTTCTACGGCCACACCGCCTACCACGCCACGAAGGCCGCGGTGCACCAGATCTCGCGACAGCTGCGCAACGACACCATCGGCAAGCGCATCCGTGTCACCGAGATCTGCCCGGGCAGAGTCGAAACCGAGATCTTCGGGCGCAACCTCGGCGGGTCGCCGGAGGCGATGAAGGAAGCCTGGGAGACGTACTACGAAGGCTTCGAATCCATCACGACCAAGGACATCGCCGACACGATCGAGTTCGCGATCGACGCCCCGGGCCACGTCAATCTCGGCCTGATCGAAATCATGCCCACATTCCAGGTACCGGGTGGACTCGACTTCGTCCGGCGCAACGATCGAGACCCGCGGTGAACACTGCACAGCGCGAGTCCGGCGCCCCGCTCCCGGCCGAGACCCTCGGGGTGGTGGCGCACGCCGCGGGAGACCTGCGCATCGAATCGGTGCCGCTGCGCCGGCCCGAATCGTCCGAGACGGTCGTCGAGATCGCCTACGGCGGGATATGCGGATCCGACCTGCACTACTGGACGCACGGGGCGGCGGGTGAGTCGATTCTGAAGGCACCCATGCTGCTGGGCCACGAAGTGGTGGGAACGGTGGTGCAGGCCGCGGCGGACGGCAGTGGCCCCGCAGCGGGTGAACGTGTCGCAGTGCATCCCGCCACCCCCGGCGGTCGCGGCGCCAGGTTCCCCGCCGATCGCCCGAACCTCTCGCCGGGATGCACGTACCTCGGCAGTGCAGCGCAATTCCCCCACACCGAAGGGGCATTCGCGAAGCACGCAGTTCTGCCCTCCCGCATGCTGCGGTCGCTGCCAACGGACCTTCCACTGCGCACCGCTGCCGTCGCGGAACCGGCCGCCGTCGCGTGGCATGCCGCGGCCCGCGCCGGCAACGTGTCGGGGAAGAGCGCTCTCGTCGTGGGGTGCGGTCCTATAGGCGCCCTCGTGGTGGCAGTCCTGCGCCGGGCAGGGGCGCGCGAGATCACCGCAGTCGACGTGCACGAGTATCCCCTCACCGTCGCACGGGTGCTCGGCGCCGACCGGACCCTCGACGCCACCGACTCCGAGAGCATCGCGGCCGTCGACGCCGATATCGTCGTCGAGTGCTCCGGTAACCGTTTCGGGCTCGAATCGGCGATTCGGGGTGCGACGCGCGGCGGCCGAGTCGTCATGCTCGGACTGCTCCCCACGGGCCTTCAGCCCGCACCGCTCTCGCTCGTCATCACGCGGGAACTCGAACTCGTCGGATCCTTCCGATTCAACGACGAGATCGATTCGGTACTCGCCGCTCTGGCGGACGGCAGCCTGAACGTCGAACCGGTGATCAGCCACGAGTTCGGCATAGAGGACGGACTCGAGGCGTTCGCCGTCGCGAAGGACGCATCCACGTCCGCGAAGGTGTTGCTGGCGTTCTGATTCCAGCCATGCCGAACGGCTATCACCCGACAAGTAATCGGTCTTGTACAGGCGTGATGTGCCCCGATAGCCTGGGTGTGAATGTACCGCCCGACTTCCCGGCTTCTTTCGTTCCCACGCCCTCTACCAGGAGGAACAATGTCCACCTTCGTCCCTGCAGCACGAGTCGACCAGATGCGTGAGTCGCCGAGTGTGGCAGCTGCGCAACGGGTTCGCGAGCTTCGGGCGTCGGGGCGGGAGATCCTCGACCTGACGGTCGGAGAGCCCGATTTCGACACGCCGGACCACATCAAGGCGGCAGCCGTCGCAGCGATGGAATCCGGTCTCACCAAGTACACCCCCGTCAACGGTATTCCCGCACTGCGGGAAGCGATCTCGAAGCGGATGCTCGACCGGACCGGGGTCGAGTTCGCGGACAACGAGATCACCGTCGGCGGTGGTGCCAAGCAGGTCATCTTCCTGGCGCTGATGGCGACGGTGGAGGAGGGCACCGAGGTGATCGTGCCCGCGCCCTACTGGGTGTCGTACCCCGACATGGTGACCGTCCACGGCGGAACACCCGTCGTCGTCGACTGCCCGGAATCCGACCGGTTCCTGCTCACCGCGGAGAAGCTCGCCGCCGCCATCACTCCCGCGACGACATGGGTGATCCTCAACGCGCCGTCGAATCCGACGGGTGCGGTGTACAGCGAACCCGAACTGGCCGAGGTGGCAGCGGTACTCGACCGGAACCCCCACGTGAACGTCCTCTGCGACGAAATCTACGACGAGATCGTCTTCACCGACTCACCTGTTCCGAACCTGTTGTCGGCCGCGCCGCACCTCCGCGATCGGATCCTGGTGACCAACGGTGTGTCGAAGGCCTACGCGATGACCGGCTGGCGTCTGGGGTACGGCGTCGGGAACAAGGGCCTGATCGCAGCGATCAACAAGCTGCAGTCGCAGAGTTCCTCCTGCCCGTCGTCGATCAGTCAGGCCGCCGCTGCCGAGGCGCTCACCGGCGATCAGAGTTTCGTCACCACGTCCGTCGCGAGCTACCGCGCACGGCGGGATGTCGTCTTCGAATTGTTCTCCCGCATCGAGGGTCTGGAACCCATACTGCCGCAGGGCGCGTTCTACCTGTTCGTCGGATGCTCCGGCCTCGTGGGCAAGCGGACTCCCGACGGCGCACTGCTCGAGAACGACCAGGACGTGGTGCTCTTCCTCCTCGACCACGCGTCGGTGGCCACCATCCAGGGCTCCGCGTACGGCGCCCAGTCGTATTTCCGCGTCTCGTTCGCCACGTCCGAGGACGTTCTGCGGAACGCGGCCGCCGCGGTCGAGAAGGCCGTCGCGTCACTCAGCTGACCCCACCCGCCACTACACGACCAACGGAGACACCATGGTTCACGTCACTACCAAGATCGACCGTGCCGACAAGGCCGCGATCGATCGACTGGGCGCCTACTCGGCCGCCACCATCCACGAAGCCCAGGGCCGCAAGGGCGCACTGGATTCGGGGATCAAGCCCATCGACCGCGACATGTCGTTCTGCGGAACGGCGTTCACGGTCGTCTGCCATCCGCGCGACAACATCATGCTCCAGGTCGCCATCAGCTACGCGCAACCCGGCGACGTGCTCATCGTGTCCTCCGGCGACCAGCCGGCAGGCCAGTTCGGCGACGTGCTGGCCAACGCGTGCGTGGCCCGAGGCATCAGCGCACTGGTCACGGACGGCGGAGTGCGGGACAGCCGGGAGATCCGCGAACTGGGGTTCCCCGTCTTCTCCAAGCACGTGTGCATCGAGGGAACGGTGAAGGAATCCCTCGGTCCCGTCAACCAGCCGTTGGTGTTCGGCGGCCATATCATCTATCCCGGCGACGTGATCAAGGGTGACTGCGACGGAGTGGTGGTGGTCCGCCGCGACGAGGTTCAGTTCGCCATCGACGCCTCCCGTGAGCGCGACGCGGCCGAAGCCGCCTACATCGAGCGGTACAAGAAGGGCGAAACCCCGATCCAGGTCAGCAATCTCGCCCAGGTGCTCGAGGCGAAGGGCCTCACCGTCGACCAGTGAGCCTGCCGCTCCGTGCCGCAGCGGTCCAGCGGAGTTCCATGACGAAGGTGCGGTTATGCCGTGGACACCTGCTCGGAGGATTCTCGGCGGAGGTGCTGGTCTTCCTCTCCGGGCGTGTCCGAGCCTCCGGTCAGTTCGTCGAGGAGGATGTATCCCCCGTAGCCGAGGCCGGCAACGGCGAGGACAGCGGCGTACAGCCGGTCGAGCATCAGTTTCTCCGTATCGTCTGCGGACACCCCCGAGTCGGCCAAGTATGCCCCCGGACGCGCCGGTCCGGGTACTACCCGACCGGACGGTTCGAAGACTCTCCTTGACACCTCACTGGGGCTGGGTCGTACGCAAGACCTGCGACAGCTGGTCGCTGAATATCAGGTTTCCTCGCTTATGAGTGTGAGGGGCATCGCTAAAAGGAGCAATCCGCTCTGCGCCGGCGTGATGCGGATTTCTCCGGCATCCGTGCTGGTCAGCGGGATTATCACGGAGAGGTCTATCCGGTTTGCGCAAAACGGCGGCGGTGGCCGGGCCACCCGTCACGGGATCCCGGCCATCGCCGCCTGCGTCTTCGTCGTTCAGGGTTTGAGCTGGATCTTCACCGCCCCGTCCTGCTTCTTCTGGAAGATCTCGTAGGCGTGGGGTGCCTGTTCGAGGGGGAGTTCGTGAGTGGCGAAGGTGTCGACGCCGAGCGGGTCGTCGTCGCCGAGGAGCGGCATGATGTCGTCGACCCACTTCTTGATGTTGGCCTGGCCCATGCGCACCTGAATCTGCTTGTCGAACAAGGTGAGCATGGGAATCGGGTCGGCCATGCCGCCGTAGACGCCGATGATGGAGAGGGTGCCTCCGCGGCGGACGATGTCGATCGCCGAGTACAGCGCACCGAGACGGTCGACACCGGCCTTCTGCATGAGCGGCGCCGCGACCGCATCGGGCAGGTACCCGACGATCTGCTGGGCGAGTTTGCCGATCGGTGAACCGTGCGCCTCCATGCCGACCGCGTCGATCACCGAGTCGGTGCCGCGACCGTCGGTCGCGTCGCGGATGACGTCGGCGAGATCGCCGCCGTGCTCGTCCAGGTCCAGGGTTTCGATGCCCCGGGCCTTGGCGCGAGCCAGGCGTTCGGGGACGTTGTCGACCGCGATGACCCGGGCGCCCTTGTGGTGGGCGATGCGCGCCGCCATGTCTCCGATCGGTCCGAGGCCGAGCACCGTGACCGACCCGCCCTCGGGGATCGCGGCGTATTCGACCGACTGCCACGCCGTCGGCAGCACATCGGACAGGTAGACGAAACGGGAATCCGGCGGGCCCTCGGGGACTTTGATGTGGGTGAACTGGGCTTGAGGGACACGCAGGTACTCGGCTTGTCCTCCCGGCACCTCGCCGTAGAGCTTGGAGAAGCCGAACAGTGCCGCTCCCATGCCCTGCTCGCGAACCTGCGTCGTTTCACACTGCGTGTACAGCTGCAAGTTGCACATGAAGCAGTCGCCGCACGAGATCTGGAACGGGATCACCACTCGGTCGCCGACCTTCAGGTCGCCCGCCTCCGTCCCGACCTCTTCGACGATCCCCATCGGTTCGTGGCCGAGAATGTCACCTTCTCCCATGAACGGGCCGAGAGTTTCGTACAGGTGCAGATCGGAGCCGCAGATGTTCGTTGTCGTGACCTTGATGATGGCGTCGGTCGGGTGTTCGATCTTCGGGTCGGCGACGGTGTCGACGCTGACCTTTCGTTTGCCTTGCCACGTGACTGCTCGCACTGGGAACCACACCTCTCGTCGGTCGATGTCCGTGTTCGGGTGCCCGACGGGGGATGGAGGTAAACCGTGCGACGGGGGCGTCCCTACTTGACGGCGATGACGTCGACGGGACGAATGTCGGGATCCGTGGCGAGCAGTTCGGGCCCGACCTTGCCGAGTGCCTGGGGGATGGCTCCGGTCAGGTGCGCCTGCCGGCCTTCCTCGTTCTCGAATGTGTCGAAGATGCCGTACGTCGTGTCGCTGACCTTGAACGCGTACCAGGTGACGGTGCCCTGTTCTTCCGCCGCCAGGGCGCGCCCCTGCTCGAGGAACGCGGCCAGTTCTTCGCCCTTGCCCGGCTTGGCCTCGAGCAGTGCCAGTATTCCTCTGTCGATCGTCATGATGTCTCCTGCTCGGTCGATGTACGACTTCGTTCAACTCCGACGCTATGGGCGTCGAGCGGCACGCGGGGCGGCGGAAGCGCCACCTTTGTTACCGTTTCCGTCATGAGTGTCGCGGTGCTCGCCGTGGACGGCATGTTCGATTCGGGTCTGAGCGTCATGCTCGACGTCCTGGCGACGGCCGATGCCCTGCGTGACGACGCGGAGGCGGGCGACCAGGCATTCACCGTCATCCCCGTCGCGGTCGGACCGACGGTCCGCACCGGTCACGGACTCGTGCTGGCCACCACCCCGCTGACGGAGATCACCGTGCCGCCCGATGTCCTCGTCATGCCCGCCGTGGGGGTGAAGACGCCGGATCGGATCGTCGACGTGGTGCGTGGGCATCCCGCCCTCGACTGGGTCGCGGCGGGTCGCGGTTCCGGCGCCGCCCTCGCCGCGGCGTGCAGTGGCACGTTCTTCCTCGCCGAGGCAGGGGTGCTCGACGGATTGACCGCGACGACGAGTTGGTGGCTCGGGCCGGCGTTCCGAGCCCGCTATGCCCGCGTCGACCTCGACGAGCGGCGCACCCTCATCCACGACGACCGGGTGACGACGGCCGGGGCGGCGTTCGCGCACATCGATCTCGCGCTGGCGATCGTCCAGCAGCACAGCCCGGCGCTGGCAGATCTCGTCGCGCGGTACCTTCTGATCGGCGACCGGCCCTCGCAGGCGATCTTCGCGGTGCCGTCCCTGCTCGCCACCGCCGATCCGACGATGACCGCCTTCGAACGGTGGATTCGCGATCACCTCGCGGAACCGTTGCCGATCAACTCGGTCGCGCACGCGATCGGGGTGAGTGAACGAACGCTGCAACGCACCACCGCCTCAGTGCTGGGCATGTCGCCGGTGGAGTTCGTTCAGGAGATCCGACTCGACCAGGCGATATTCCTCCTACGCACGACGCAGCAGAGCGTCGACACGATCGCGTCCGCTGTGGGCTACCAGAACTCGGCCACACTGCGCGCGTTGATTCGCCGTCGGCGTCACACGAGCACAACCGAGATCCGCCGTGGAAACGCGTTATTCGGCCCCGGACACCGGCGGGGCGGACGGGGAGCGCGGACCGGCCGATAGTTCGCACTGGCGCCGGACGGACTCGGGCGGGACGATCGAGGGTGACGAACGGAGAGGAGCATCGTGAACCGAAACCAGCCTTTCGTGTGCGAGATGGCCTTCCACATCGTCCACCTGCACCGAGCGGGGGAGACGGACAAGGCGCTGAACCTGCGAAAGCAGCCGCAGGGCATGACCGTCGACGATGAACAACTTCACCGCGCCGTCGCGCAGATCTACGGTCTGCCCGACCAGTCGAACGAGGCGATGGAGGAATGGGTGCGCTCCCAGTACCTGGCCGACGGTCGCGACAAGGGTTACCTGACCGACGACGACGCGTCGGCGCCTCTGTGGCTTCTCGCCGGCAAGGCGCACACCCACTACGGCGACCTGAAACCGCAGGCGAGCTGAGGGCCCCGCGCGCTGCTATTCGGCACGGGCCGCGACGAGGGCGGCGAGACCGTCGAAGATCCGGGCCAGGCCGAACTCGAGCGCGTCGTCGTGCCCGGAGGTGGATCCGGCCGACGCGAACGCGGCTGTCACCTCGGGGTAGCGGTCGGCGTGGTCGGCGAGGATTTCCGTCATGATCGCGTTCAGGGACTTCTCGGGTGTGTCGGTTTCTGCGCCGGGTGCCGTTGCCTGCTGAACGAGGCTGCGCACGTGTCCGGTGATCAGGACCACCGCGTCCAGCCGTTCCGCGCCGGTGAGTCCCGTGTCGCGCAGCGCTGCGAGGCCGGTTTCGAGCCAGTCCAGTTCGTTCGGGCCCAGCACGCGCGGACCGACGGCGACGTCCACCACCCACGGATGCCGCCGGAGGCCCGCCCACATCCGGAGTGCCCACTCGTGGAGCGCACCGCGCCAGCCGCCGTCGATCCCGGACGGGTCGGGCGCGGGTCCGAGAGCGGCATCGAGCATGAGGGCGGTCAACTCGGCCTTGCCGGGGGTGTAGCGGTAGAGGGACATCTTGGTGAACCCGAGGTCTTCGGCGAGGCGCTGCATCGACAGCGTGGCGAGGCCCTCGGCGTCCGCCATCGAGATCGCGGTGGCGACGATCTGTTCGAGGCTCAGCGCGGGTTTCGGACCCCGCTTCGGTCTCTCCGACGATCCCCACAGCAGCTCGGCGGTACGGGGCTGGGTGACCATCTGCGCTCCTCCGGCCGACTCTTGATCCGGAATAGTGTCTACCATACACTGAATTGTGTCCGTCAGACACAATTAATCCGTTGGAGCCTCCCATGCCGAACAGAACCGTCCTGATCTCTGGTGCGAGCATCGCCGGGCCCGCCCTGGCGTTCTGGCTCAGTCGGTGCGGATACGCCGTCACCGTCGTCGAGCGGGCACCGGACCTCCAGCTCGGCGGCCAGGCCGTCGACTTCAAGGGGGAGGTTCACCGAAAAGTGTTGGAGAGGATGGGAATTCTCGACGACGTGCTCCGCAGTCAGACCGGAAAGACCGACCTCCTGATCGTCGACGAACGCGACAAGCACCTGGCGACCATCCCGGGCGAATTCGTCGGCGGCGACATCGAGATCCTGCGGGGCGACCTCACCGAGATCCTCTACCGGTACACCGCGGATTCGTGCGAGTACCTCTTCGGCGATTCCGTCACCGCACTGGTCGACACGGAGTCAGGTGTCGAGGTCACGTTCGAGAAGTCGGACGCACGCCGGTTCGACCTGGTGTTCGGCGCCGACGGCATCCACTCGGCCGTCCGACGTCACCGGTTCGGGCCGGAGGACGAATTCGTCCGATTCCTCGGGTACTACTACGCCGTCGTCGGGACCACCGGCTCGGCGAGCGACACCTCGCCGGACCGGGAACGCGGGACGGGGCTGATGTACAACGAGCCGGGACGGATGGCCGTCGTCGGCGGACCGAAGGCTCCGGAATTGTTCGTCTTCGCCTCCGGCCGGATCGAGTACGACCGCGGCGACCTCACCCAGCAGAAACGAATGCTGGCCACCGCGTATGCCGATTCGGGGTGGCGCGTGCCCCGGCTGCTCGCGCACCTGGACGACGCGCCCGACTTCTACCTCGACTCGATCGCGAGGGTCGAGACCGATACGTACACCGCCGGCCGGGTGGCCCTGGTCGGCGACGCCGCGTACGGAAACACGCTGGGCGGCTTCGGGACCGGACTCGCCCTCGTCGGTGCCTACGTCCTGGCGGGTGAGCTTGCCGCCGCCGACGGCGACCACCGCGTGGCGTTCGGACGCTACAACGAGCAGATGCACGGGTACGCGAAGATCGCCCGCAAGGGCAGCGCCGGACCGTTTCTCGCGCCGAAGTCGGCTACTCGAATCAGGCTGCGCAACTGGACATTCAAGTCCAAGACCCTGTTCGGCCTGATGATGAAGCTGACCGACTCCTTCGCTACCGACATCGATCTGCAGGACTACCCGGCGCTGCGATCAGCCGGGTGTGCCGGCGATGTTGACCATCCATGAAATGCCGAACTTGTCTGTACAGGCACCGAATTCGTCTCCCCACATCTGCTTCTCCAGGGGCACGGACACGGATCCGCCGTCGGCGAGCTTGGCCCAGTAGCCGCGGAGTTCGTCGCCGTCGTCTCCGCTCAGACTCACCGCGATGTTGGTTCCCGGGTTGTGTTCCATTCCGGGCGGGGTGTCTGCACCCATGATCGTGTAGCCGCTGTCCGACTCGAGCATGGCGTGCATGATCTTGTCGGCGCCCTCGCCCTCCGGCGCACCGTATTCACCGAACGTGTTCAATGCAAGGGTGCCTCCGAAGACGTCCTTGTAGAACTCCATTGCCTGCCGCGCGTTGCCGTCGAAGCTGATGTAGGGGTTGAGCCGAGAGGTCATGGGACATGCTCCTTCTTCGTGCCGGAACCGACAGCAACGACGGTACAACGACTGGCCGACACGTTGTGGGGAACGGACGGCCGAGGCGGATCAGTGCGTCGAGACCGTCGCGAACGCCGCCCACAGCACCGGCGAGTGCTCGATCGTCCGCTCGTCCTGCCAGGCGGCCACCCGGTCGCGTTGCCAGTCGCAGAGCGCGCCGACCGCGTCGGGCAGTTCGTGCGCCGCGTCGATCGAGCAGATTGCGTCCTGCAGAGGACACGAGTGTGATGTGGCGCCGGCGATGCGCTGGAACGCGAGGTCGGTGGGCAGGGCCCAGCGGCTGGCCGTGACGAGTTCGGCCCCGCCGGCGATCATCGCGGAGACCAATCCGAGTGCCTCGCTGAACCGCAGGTCGCCACCGCTCTCGCAGGCGATGAGTGCAACCCTGCTCGGGATCGGCCACAGGTCCGTGCCGCGGATCGGCTCGGCCGTGAGCGTGTGCGTTCCCAGCAGCAGGTCCTTCGCGGACAACGGCCGGTGGGCACGGGTCGGCTCCGCGAACCCGACGGAGTCCGCGGCGCAGGCGAGGTGTAGTTCGGCGTGCTCGCTCTGACCGGATCCGGGTGCCGCCGCGGTGACATGTCCGACGTACACCAGGCGGCCCGCACCGTCACGCAACGCTGCGCCGAGCCACTCCCGGTCCACGTCTTCGCGGCGGAAACACTCCGTCGGTCCGTCGACGGCGGGGAGCAGCCGGCCCTCCCCGGCGTAGGTCGCGACCCGCTGCGACAGCGGACTGTCCGCGGCCATCCGTCCCAGGACCGAGCCGAGCGCCGAATCCGCGCGGAAGCCCGGAACCCTGGGGTCGAGCACCGCGACGACGGGGAGTTGTCGGGTGTGCGTCCAGGCTCGGACCGGTCGGCCGGGCGAGTGGACGATGCTGAGCGGAGCCAGCAGGCTGACGTCTGCGATGTCCACGAGACGCAGCCCGGCGTCGGGTGCGATCAGTTCCCACGGCACCTGCGCGACGCGGGGCGACGGCTGGATCCGGAGGTGGGGGCGCACACCGCGGGTGAACAGCTCGTGCAATTGCTGCGCCAGGCCGAACGGAAGGAATGTGCGTGAAAGGAGCTGAGCCAGATCGTGCTCCGGCTCGTAAGCGGAGAAACCGCCCGCCGTCAGCGCGTGGTGCAGCCCCTGCGGATCCGTGAGGTCGGGCAGGGCCCGGGCCAGTGCGGCGAGGGCTTCGTCCACCTGCACGGCGGGTGCGACGCCGACACCGCCGGGGTGAGAATCGTGGGTCCACCGCCACGACGTGTACAGATCGCCGGCGTCGGCCATCCGGACGATCGCGGTCGGCGGGTGAGACAGGTGAGTCGGCACTGTCACAGCATCCCTTACCACCCGGGCGCTGGTGTGCGTACCGGGCACCCGGGTCGAGCCGAAAGCCGAAAGCCGTGCCTGACATGCAGGCACGGCTCGTCGACCTCGGCCGAGCTATCCGACCGTTGCGGCGGTGGAATCCTCGGCGGGTACGCCCGTTCGGATGAGCCGATCGAACGCGCTCAGCGCTGCCGTTGCTCCGGCACCGGCGGCGATCACGATCTGCTTGTACGGCACGGTCGTGCAGTCGCCGGCAGCGAACACGCCGGGCACCGACGTCTGGCCGCGGTCGTCGATCGCGATCTCGCCGCGGTCGGACAACTCGACCGACCCGGCCAGCCACTCGGTGTTGGGCAGGAGGCCGATCTGGACGAAGACACCCTCGATGTCGAGCGTGTGCGAGGCGTCGGTCGTGCGGTCCTGGTAGGTCAGACCGGTGACCTTGTTACCGTCCCCGAGGACCTCCGTCGTGAGCGTGCTCAGGAGGATGTCGGCGTTGGGGAGGCTGCGCAGTTTGCGCTGCAGCACGTCGTCGGCGCGGAGCACCGAGTCGAACTCGACGAGTGTGACGTGCTCGACGATGCCCGCGAGGTCGATGGCGGCCTCGACGCCGGAGTTACCGCCACCGATCACGGCGACGCGCTTGCCCTTGAACAGCGGTCCGTCGCAGTGCGGGCAGTAGGTCACACCCTTGTTCCGGTACGTGTCCTCGCCGGGCACGTTCATCGAACGCCACCGCGCACCCGTCGACAGGATCACGGTGCGAGCGAGAAGAGAAGCGCCGCTTTCCAGTTCGATCTCGACGAGACCGTTCTCGGTGGCGGCCGGCACGAGCTTCGCGGCACGCTGCGTGTTCATGATGTCGACGCCGTACTGACGGACGTGATTCTCGAGCGCCGACCCGAACTGGGGCCCCTCGGTGTAGGGGACGGAGATGAAGTTCTCGATCGCCATGGTGTCGAGCACCTGACCGCCGAAGCGCTCAGCGGCGATGCCGGTGCGAATTCCCTTGCGCGCGGCGTATACCGCGGCCGCGGCACCGGACGGTCCGCCTCCGACGACGAGCACGTCGAACGGATCCTTCTGCGCGATCGCCGCGGCGGCGCGGTCGGCGGCACCGACGTCGAGCTTGCCGGCGATTTCCTCCAGGCTCATCCGGCCGGAGCCGAAGAGTTCGCCGTTGAGGAAGACCGTCGGGACAGCCATGATCTGGCGGCCGTCGACCTCGTCCTGGAACAGGGCGCCGTCGATCGCGACGTGGCTGATGCGCGGATTGAGCACGCACATCAGATTCAGGGCCTGCACCACGTCGGGGCAGTTCTGGCAGGACAGCGAGAAGTAGGTCTCGAAGTGGAAGTCGCCGTCGAGGTCACGGACCTGCTCGAGCAGTTCGGGAGCCTCCTTCGACGGGTGGCCGCCGACCTGGAGCAAAGCGAGTGCGAGCGAGGTGAACTCGTGACCGAGGGGGATGCCGGCGAAGCGGACCTCGATGTCGGTGCCGCTGCGGCGGACCGCGAACGACGGACGTCTCGTGTCGTCGTCGCGGCGTTCGTAGGTGATCTTTTCCGACATCGCCGCGATCTGGGTGAGCAGTTCGGCGAGTTCGACAGACTTGGGTCCGTCGTCGAGTGAGGACACGAGCTCGATCGGCAGGGTCAGCTTTTCGAGCAGGGACTTCAGTTGGCCGGCAAGCGAGGCTTCGAGCATGAGGATCTACTCCATCGATCGGGAGGACAAGGGATCGGAAACCGGAAATTCTGGTTCAGGTGGTCCGGAAGGTGTTGGTGCGACACCGATTGCCCCCACGGGAGCTGAGCACCGGGAACCGCCCGCACGGGCTCAGGAAACCTGAGCCCGTGCCTGCGGTACGACTGGGCTGCGTCAGATCTTGCCGACGAGATCGAGCGACGGGGCGAGGGTCTCTTCGCCCTCTTCCCACTTGGCCGGGCAGACCTCGCCCGGGTGCGACCGGACGTACTGAGCTGCCTTGACCTTGCGAACCAGCTCGGCGGCATTGCGCCCGATGCCTTCTGCGGTGACCTCGGTGAACTGGATGACACCGTCGGGGTCGACGAGGAAGGTGCCGCGGTCGGCCAATCCTTCGTTCTCGCGGAGGACCTCGAAGTTCTTGCTGATCTCCTGGGTCGGGTCACCGATCATGGCGTACTTGATCTTGCCGATGGTGTCGGACGATCCGTGCCATGCCTTGTGCGTGAAGTGCGTGTCGGTGGACACCGAGAAGACCTCGACGCCGAGGCGCTGCAGTTCCTCGTGGTGGTCGGCGAGGTCGCCGAGTTCCGTCGGGCAGACGAAGGTGAAGTCGGCCGGGTAGAAGTAGAAGACCGCCCACTTGTCCTTGATGTCGTCCGCGGACACGGTGATGAACGCGCCGTCCTTGAAAGCGTTGGCGGCGAAGGGCTTGATCTGCGTGTTGATCAGGGCCATTGAAACCTCTATTCGGTGGATACGGGGAAGCCGACAGCGACGAGGCTATCCAGCAGATTGGAATAGGTCCAATCTATGAGACCTATTCCATAGATTGGGTGGGGCTATCAATGGTCGCCGAATCGGCAGCGTTGCAGGTCAGTGCCGCACTCCACCCGCACCGCCCGAGGTACTCCCCGGACGTGCGGTGTGACGACCGTGACACCCGGGCGAGGTCACCGTGCGGGCACCACCCGGCTGTCCCGGACGTCGCGCCCATAGCGTTCCTCGGCGACCGCGATCGCGGTGCCCAGCACATTCCGTCCATCCGGCGTGACGAGTCGCGGAGGAAGGGGCACCGGCAGACCGGCACCGGCCGCGACCCCGGCCAGTGCGGCGCCGAGCAGAAGCGAACCCTCGGTGCCGGTCGCGCCTGCCGGGGGAAGGTCCGGCAACTGCAGAGGGAGCCGCGCCGGGGTGCGGTGCCCGGCCCGGCCGACGTCCACCGTCGTCCCCGCGCACTGCGCTTCGACGAGTTCGGCCACCAGGTGCGCATCACCAGACGCGTAGGCGAGGCGGAACGCCAATTGCATCGCCGGATCGGCGATCTCGCGGTTCCACTGCTCGCGCTGACGCCCGTTCGGGAGTGTGCACCGCACGGCGTCGATGGCGATCGCCGCGGGCACCGCGAGCGCGGTGGCTCGTGCCCGCACCGCGCTGTCGGGGGTGCCGGACGCCGCGAGCGCGGATTCGAGGAGGGCTGCATGCCAGAAGTCGACCTGCGCGCAGTGCAGCCCGAGCCCCAGCCCGCGGTACGTGTCGAACGCGGCGGCGAGCAGTGTCTCTCCCTCGTCGGGCCGCCCTTCACCGAAGGCGACGGTGGCGAGGCGGGTCTCGACGTCCGCGACGTCGAGTACCGCTCCGGAACTCCGGAAGTAGTCGAGACTGCAGCGATAGAGTGTCGACGCGCGTTCGGTGTCGCCGCGGCCCTCGGCGAGGAAGGCCAGCACCTTCGACCCGATTCCCGCCCGGTGGCTGATCCCGGCGCGTTCGAAATACGTCTGGCTCGACAGCAGCAGCGGTTCGGCGTCGTCGGGCCGCCCCGAGCGGACGTGCATGATGCCCAGGTTCTGCTGTGATTCGGCGACCGCGTTGACGTCGCCCGCCGTCTCGAACGCGTCGAGCGCCTGGCCGGCGAAGTCGTCGGAAAGGTCGAAGCGCCCGGTCTCGAAGTGGATGGCGGCCAGGTTCATGAGGGGGTGGCCCGCCAGCGCGGGGGCAAAACGCAGCGCCGCGTCGAGGGACTCGGTGGCAATGTCGGCCGCGTGCGCCCACTGCTGCCGGTGCATCGCGACCGCGGTCAGTGACAGCAGGCACGCGACCCGCAGGTCGCCCTGATCGTCGGCTGCCGCGAGCAGTCCCCGCGCCTGCTCGAGCGCGTCCTGCGCACCGTCGAGGTCGCCGAGGTGCTGCAAGGCCTGCGACAGGTTGACCAGCGCCGCGGGACGTATCCGGGCCGCGTCGGCCGGCATCACCGCGAGGGCTTCCCGGTAGAGGTCGACTGCCCTCGTGTGATCGCCCAGCTCGTCGGACATGCTGGCCGCGTTGATGATCGCGCTCGTCCGCAGATCGCCGGTGGTCGAGCGGGCGACCCGCTCGAACGTCCGGAGTGCCTCGGCGACCTCTCCACGGGAGTACGCTGCCGCGCCGGCCGCGAGGAGGTCGCGCGCCGCGTCCGGGCCGAGCGTCTGATCTCCCACGTCAGAAGTCCGAATCCGAGGCGGCCGCCGCTATCTCCGCGAGCAGAGGTGAGTCCGGCCCGTCGTCCGGCGCCGTCTCCGCAGCCCGGCGTAGCCGCCGGCGGACCAGGGCCCGAACCCGCTCCCGGACCTCCGAACCTCCACCGTCCGGCCGCCCGTCCACACCGAACCCGGGCAGATACACGTCCACGGACACGCCCGATTCCGAGCCCTGCGGTGCGGCCGACTCGCCGAACCAGGCATCCCCGGACAGTCGCAGCGCGACATCGACAGCGCCCGATGCCGTGCCGACCAGCGCGTGGGGACGCACATGCTCCGGCACAGGTTCGGAGAGGCCCGGTGCCGCAACGACACTCACCCGCACGGTCGTGTTCCCGGCGGCGCGCACCACCACCCACGACACCGCACGCTCGGACGCGTCGACGAGTCCGGGTGGGTACCGGCGCCAGTCGGATCCGGTGGTACCCCGCGCCAGGACGAGCGTGCTCGGCAGCGTCGCCGCGGCGCCGGCCGCGAGGGCGTAGTCCTCTGCCCGGCCAGGACGGTCGGCGAGCGCCGGGCCGGTCGCCGCGACGGAGTCGTCCCCGTCGACGAGCAGATCGCATTCCTCGACGAGCGTGGCGATCTCGCCGTTCAACAGCCCTTCGTCGAGTGGTGGGACGGCGTCGATCGTCGAGGTGGGCCACCACCTCGCCGCCCAGTGCGCGTACGCGAGTCGCCGTGCACCGTCGGCCACCCGAGGGCGCGCCGGGGAAACCGTGACGTCACGTCCGGATCCGGCCGCCACGGCGAGCGCCACCTCCTCGCCGAACACGGCCCACACCCAGTCCTGCGCCGAGGCGACGTCGTCGAGCACCGCGACCGGGACCGTATGGTCCGCGAGCACACTCCATGACAGGTGCCCGCCGACGACTTCCAGCACTGCCACGTCGATGCCTGCGGTGTCGTCGAGGACGCTCGGTGCGTCGTCGGGGGTGATGATCCAGACCCCGTCGGGCGCGCGCTCGATCCGCACGGTGCCGGTAGTCAACTCGCCCTCGATTCGGGAGCATTCGCCGCGTCTGTGAGCGGAATTGCGCTGAGCGCCTGCTTGACCCGCATGCGGTGGTCGAGGATGACCGATCGCGCCACGCCGTCGAGGAGGTCCCAGAGTTCGTCGGGTTCGTGGACGGCGAACTCGCGCACGTCGCGGCCGTGGAGGCGGACCCACAGGCGGCGGAGGTAGGGCCGCCACGGCTCGAGGAGTTCGGCGGCGATGGCCGTCAGTGGATTCGCTGCGGGCAGCGACGCGGCGTCGGCGCTCACCGCGAGGCGGCGTGCCTGCAGGACGTACGCCTCCCGTTGCCAGCGACCGTTGATCACCCGGACGGCGGTGGTGGCCGTGGCCGCGGGAGAAGACGGCGTTCCGATCGGACGGAGACCGGTCGCCAGCGCGGCACCCGTCGTCGCCGCGACCCGCAAGGATTCGTCGAGAAGCGCCCAGGGCGAGCAACTTCGGGCGATCTCGGTGGTGACCAGTTCGTGGATCGGTGGCAGTTCCGTACGGTCGGTCGACGCGCGGAGCACCGTGAAGATGCGTTCATAGACGGATCGGTCGAGCGGGAGCCCGAGCGTCGACGTGGACGCCGACGTCCCCAGCCGCGGCGGCACGGGCACGGGATGCGCTGTCAGGCCGAGGCGGTGGGCCGTGACCTCGATCGTCCAGAGTGCGATGCCGTGGTGGGTTCCCGCATGCCCGGCCACCAGGCTGTCGAGTGCGTGCCGTCCGTCGTCACCGTCCTGCTCGAGGCGCGCGCCGGGACAGGCGTCGAGGACCGCGTCGATCGCGGCGGCGTGGTCGCCGGTGGCCGCGCCCGACAGCGGACGCCGTCCCCACGCGACGTCGATCAGGGCGTTCAGTTCCCGTGCCCGTTCCGGGTCGGTGACGTGGGCCTTCAACGCCTGAGTGGTGCGGCCGGCCGCGACATCGTGCACGTCGCGCAGCGTGTCCTCGGCGACGGATTCGTCCCGGAACGGGTCGGGTGAGCCCGAGCCGGACGCAAGTTCGAAACAGCGTTGGAAGTACAGGTCCTGGGGGTTGCCGTCGGTGATGCGCAGCGCTCGGCGAACCCGCTTGAGCAGCGTGAACCAGGCGGCGGTGGCGCGGAGCACGTCGGCGGAGGCGTGCACCCGGGTGGCGAGCAGCTGCGCCCCGTCGGCCGTGACGATCGGCCCGGCGCACAGCGGGTTCTGCACCGGGCGGATGACGAGCGGATCGAGGATCAGTTTCACGGTGCGGCTCAGTGGTCCGCCGTCCGGCCCACTGAGCGGTTCGACGCCGTCCAGCTCGCGCCACAGCTCGTCGAGGACCATCGCGCGCGGTCGCCGAGCAGCCGTTGAGCTCCTCGATCCAGTCCGCATTCGAGCAGGTTACCGCAGGGATGCCCCGTCGACCCGTCGACAAATCTGGGATCGGTAGGGCGCGAGACGTTCCTACCTTTCTCACATCGGCTCCAGTCCGCGAGCCGAAGGAATCGACGACGGGCGCCGAGCGCCCCTCACGAAACGTGAAGGACGGATCATGAACAAGATCGTTCGGACTCAGAAGCGCGTCTACACCGCCGGCATCGTGGCGGCGGCCGCTGTCGCCCTGCTCGTCTCGGGCTGCAGCGACACCAGCGACAGCGACTCCGGCGGTGGAAGCTCCGAACAGTCCCCGGCCGCCGCGTCCGAGGCAGGTGCGTCCTCGGCCGCGGTCGACGGCAAGGCACTGGAAGCCGACTTCGACGCCACCTGCGCCAAGCAGGGCGACACCCTCGCGTTGGCGCTGGCGGACACCGCCAACGCGACGTACGGCGACCTGGCGGTCTCCGCGACCGTCACCGGCACCGACACCGTGCAGGCCGTCGGGATCGCGGGCAGCAAGGGCGGGTCGAACGGCCTCCCGTACGCCCTCGGCTTCGGCCAGGGAATGCCCGGTGGCTCCGCCACGGTCGTGAAGGACGGCGACACCTACACGATCACCGGCGAAGGCGTCGGGGCGCCCGACATGAGCAACCCGACCGCGCCGAGTTCGTCGAAGTTCGACATCACGTTCGCATGCTCGACCGTCGTGGGCGGCTGAGCCGGCTCACCCGGGACGCGCGCGGGAGTCGAGTTCGCGCGCGTCCCACCCGTTCTTCCACCCAGTTCAGGCACGGAGAGGACTCATCGTGAAGAAGATCGTGCGTACCGCCGCCCTGGTGTTTCTCGTCGGGTCGGTCGGCTACTACCTGTGGTACGGCCTCGGCGATCGGGGGCGGACGAACTACGGAATCGACGCGCTGTCGTGGGTCGGCCCGCAGATGATCTGGCCGATCGTCGCGGTCAGCGTGGTCGTGGTCTGTTTCGCCGTCACCGGCGACAGTGTGCTGGCAGTGTTCACGGGGCGGAACAGTGCCGCGTTCCGGCACGGCGCGGTCGGGATCGGGACGGTGCGGTCGGTGCGCCAGACCGGCATGACGCTCAACGATCAACCGGAAGTGCGGATCGACCTCGGCGTCGAGGGCGCCGACGGCAGGATCTTCGAATCGCACGCCAGGATGATCGTGCCGCTGACCGAGTTGGCGCTTCTCCGTCCAGGGGTCGTCCTGCCCGTCCGCTATCTTCCGGACCGCACCGACAAGGTCGAGATCGATCGCTCGGGCGATATGTCGACGGCCCAGGATGCGTTGAACCGATCCATGATTCGTGAGGGGATCACCACCCCGGGCAAGCTCGACATCGCGGCCCGCGGCATCCCCGCGCCGGCGGTGGTGCAGTCGCTCAGCGTGCCCGGCGAGATCCGCAACGGGAATTCGAAGGTCGAACTCGGGCTGGCGGTCACCCGGCCCGACGGCACGACGTTCACCACCCGTGTCGAGAAGTTCCTGCCGCCGCGCAGCGTCGGGCACGTCCAGGTCGGCCGGGTGGTGACGGTCCACTATCTGCCGGCGCACGAGCAGGAGGTCGTCATCGCCCTTCCTGCGAATGTGTGACGACGGCGATCAGTCCCGGGGCGGAAGTCCCAGTGACCGGACGAGGAGCAGGAGTTGTTCGCGCAGCGGCCCCACGTCGCCGACGGCGGCGGTGAGGGCCGCATCCTCCTTCTCCAGGGTGAGCAGGCGGCGGTAGATCGCGCGGCCCGGCTCGGTGATCGCGACCCGCTTGCGCCGCTCGTCGAGTGGATCGGTTTCCCGGGTGACGTACCCGGCGCGTTCGAGGCGGTCGATGGTGCGGCTGATGGTCTGGTCCGTCACCCGCGAGACCTTCGCGATGTCCCGCTGCGAGGCAGGCCGGTCGGCGATCGTGTGCAGGCAGATGAGGCCGGCGTGGGTCATGTTCTGTGACCGGAGAATGTCCTCCCACGAGTGCTCGACCAGCCGCGCAGCCGTGGACAACAGCCGTCCGGTAGGCCACTCGTCCATGCTGTCGCTCGTCATTTCTTCGCCTCCATTTGCAATTTGCTCAGCAGGCTGAACAAAATAGGAACATCGCAATCCGGACATCCGGACGTCGAACCGTCCAGCATTGGAGAGCACGTGACCACAACTGCCCGCCCGCGCCCGGTTCGTCGCCTGCGGTGGATTCTGCCAGCCCTGCTGGTGATCGTCTGGCTGGCCGTCGGCGGTTTCGGTGGTCCGTTCGCCGGCAAACTCTCCTCGGTCCAGCAGAACGACAGCACGTCGTTCCTGCCCGCGTCGGCCGAGGCCACGGAGGTCTCGGCGCTGCAGAAGGGTTTCACCGACACGCAGTTCGTGCCGGCGATCGTCGTCGCCGAACGGACGTCGGGGATCACCGCGGCCGACACCGAGTTCCTCGCCGGCACCGCGAACTCCTTCGCCGGTTCGGAGGGATTCGGTGACGAGGTGTCACCGCCGATCCCGTCCGCCGACGGCCGGGCACTGCAGCTGTTCGTGCCCGTCGACAGCGCCGGCGAGGTCGGCGACAGTGTCACGGAACTCCGGGACGCGCTCGATGCCGCACCGGACGGTCTCACCGTCCTCGTCACCGGGCCCGCCGGTCAGGTAGCGGATCTGTCCTCGGCGTTCGCGGGAATCGACGGACTGCTGCTCCTGGTGGCGGGTGTCGTCGTGATCCTCATCCTCATCGTCGTCTACCGCAGTCCGATCCTTCCGTTCGCGGTGATCACCTCCGCCGTCTTCGCGCTGGGACTGTCGAGTCTCCTCGTGTACCTGCTCGCCGACGCCGGTGTGATCGCGCTGAACGGCCAGAGTCAGGGAATCCTGTTCATCCTGGTCTTCGGTGCCGCGACCGACTACGCCCTGCTGCTCGTGTCCCGCTACCGCGAGGAACTGCGGATCGAGCAGGACAAGTACCGCGCCATGCGGACCGCGTGGCGGGCGACGCTGGAACCCGTCGCCGCCTCCGCGGGCACCGTCATCGCCGGCGTGCTCTGCCTGCTGCTGTCCGATCTCAACTCCAACCGCGGACTCGGGCCCGTGGCGGCCATCGGCATCGCGGCGTCGTTCGTCGCGTCCATGACATACCTCCCCGCGGTGCTCGTACTCCTCGGCCGGACGGCGTACTGGCCGAGCCGGCCCGCGTTCGACGCACGGCACGCAGAGAAGGACGAAGCCGCAGACCACAAGTTCTGGGCCGCGCTCGCGGCACGGATCGGTGCGCACCCACGCCGGTTCTGGGTGGCGTCGAGCCTGGTGCTGGTGCTCTTCGCGCTCCTGATGCCCCAGTTCGAAGCGAGTGGTGTCGCCGAGTCGGAGACGTTCCTTCTCGGCGTCGATTCCGTTGCGGGCCAGCAGATTCTCGGCGACCACTTCGACGCCGGCTCCGGTTCGCCGGCGGTGATCATCGCGAACGAGGGCTCCCGCGATGCGGTAGCCGACGCTGCCCGGGTCGAGGGAGTCGGCGACATCACCGTGCTGTCCGCCCCCGGCACGCAGGACCCGCTGGTGGTGGACGGCCGGGTGGCGATCGAAGCCACCCTGACCGATCCGGCCGATTCCCTCGCGGCCGAGGACACCATCGTCCGCCTGCGTGAGGCCGTCCACCCGATCGACGGCGCCGACGCCCTGGTCGGCGGCACCACCGCCACGGACCTCGACACCAAGACCACGTCGACGCGTGACCGCACGCTGATCATCCCCGTCGTGATCCTCGTGGTGTTCGCGATCCTGTGCCTGCTGCTGCGTTCGCTACTCGCGCCGCTGCTGCTGATGGGAACGGTGGTGCTGTCCTTCGCTGCGACGCTGGGCGTCTCGTCCCTGGTCTTCGAGCACATCTTCGGATTCCCGGGTGCCGATCCCGTGGTCCCGCTGTTCGCGTTCGTGTTCCTCGTCGCCCTCGGAATCGATTACAACATCTTCCTCATGACCCGGGTCCGGGAAGAGGCCCGGCGCATCGGAACCCGGCGCGGCGCGTTGCGCGGCCTGACCGTCACCGGCGGAGTGATCACGTCGGCGGGAGTGGTTCTGGCGGCGACCTTCTCGGCACTCGCCGTCATTCCGCTGATCTTCCTCGCGCAGATCGCCTTCATCGTGGCGTTCGGCGTGCTCCTCGACGCACTCCTCGTGCGGTCACTCCTGGTGCCCGCCCTCACCGTCGACATCGGGCAGAAGATCTGGTGGCCGAGCAAGCTCGCGTCGGCACCGGAACCGGACGAGAACGTCTCTGCGGAGCCGGAATTGGACTCGAGTCGTATGTGAGGGCGCTCGGCGAATGCCGCAAGCGTGATGTCTGCCTGTTCGCTCATGGTCGCGCAGCCGAGCCTGGCTCGATTAACGGCACAGCGGGACTGCGCGGTACAACTCGAATGTCGGTGCAGTCAGCAGGGAGGCGACCACGGCCGGTGATCGTCTGGATGTCGACCGTCACGTAATTCCCCAGGGGTGTCCGTCACGTAATTCCCCATGCTCGGGCGTGCTGAGTCGAGGGTAACCCGAGCGGGCGGGGTGCGGGTCAGGTT